>JALOMU010000199.1 GCA_025455285.1 Flavihumibacter sp. | reverse complement strand
GGAAGATCCGGATTGGATTCAGGAGGTGCGTCTTCGCCTGTAATCCCATCTAATCCTTCTCCGTGCAGTCCGTTAAAGGATTGTCCATGAACATCGTTTCTTTTGTCGAGCATAATGAGGTTATCACCGACTACCTCGGTTGCGAATTTTTTATTGCCTTCTTTGTCTTCCCAGCTGCGGGTCCGTAGACGGCCCTCAATATAAACCAGGCTGCCCTTGTGCAGGTATTTTTGTGCGAGTTCAGCGAGACCGCGCCATAAAACAACGGTATGCCATTCTGTTTGTGAAATAAGTTTACCGGTGCGATCCTTGTAGGTTTCAGTGGTAGCGAGAGAGAATTTTGCTACGGCGATATTTCCTTCCAAAAACTGTACATCCGGATCCTTGCCCAGGTTTCCGATCAGCATCACTCTGTTTACACCTCTCATATGCTTTCATTTGTGTTTAAAATCGTCTATCCCTGTTTGTACTCTCTAAAATTAATTTTTTTTCGGAGGAATTCCTTGTTTTTGAGACATTAATGCAGTTTTAACGTCCCTCACCCTACCGGTGCCACCGGTAGAGTGATCAGGGTTTAGGTGAAAAAGCGGTGATGAAACGGGGGAAAGCCAGTTTTGCAAGGGCGTCTGGAGAAAGCAATTGATATCCGGTTTCAGTTGAGAGCGGCATGGAAAGTTCAGCGGTAATGAAGCGTCCGATTATTGTTTGATGAGAAAGTTGTTGCCGCACTTCCTCTCCTACCCTTAGCTGTTTGAGTTTCGCAGTTCCCAGGTATTTTTTCAAAAGAGTCCGGTAAATAGAAGGATCCGTTTCAAGTGGTTCAGCTTTTTCTATTAGCACCCATTCATGGAGGTCCTGCCAGATATCGCCCTCACCTCGTTGCCTTACATAATACTGATTGTTCCATTTAAGCAGGAAATAATAAAAATAGCGCGTTCTTTTTTTGATAGATTTTTCCTTTACCGGCAGATCACCCACCACCCCCAACTTATAGGCTTCACAATCAGTCTGCTGCACACAGGCAGAACAAAGTGGTGACAGGGGTTTACATACGACGGCACCGAAGTCCATGATCGCCTGGTTATAAGCTCCTGGCTGATCCGGTGGCAAAAGTGCCTGGGCAAGTTGTGCATAGAGCTTTTTACCAGTCAAACTATCAATTGGTGTGTTGATCCCAAAATACCTGGAGAGCACTCTGAACACATTTCCATCCAGTACGGCACGGGGCTCACCAAAGGCAAAGGAGGCAATGGCCGCAGCAGTGTATGGACCTACGCCCTTTAGCTTCAATAAGCCTTCATAATCAGGCGGAAAATGGCCTTTATTTTCAAATGCTACCCATCGGGCAGTAGCCAGCAGGTTTCGACAGCGACTGTAATATCCGAGTCCCTCCCAGTACTTAAACACTTCAGCATCCTGAGCCAATGCGAGGTCCTGAACCTTTGGAAACCTGCTTATGAATTTTTCATAATATGCAAGTCCCTGTTCTACACGTGTTTGTTGAAGTATTATTTCGCTTAGCCAAATTTTATAGGGATCGGTTTCACCCTTCCAGGGCATCTGGCGGGAGTTGCTGAGCTGGTTCCAGCTGAGCAGGTTTTTGGTAAACTCGGGCAGGTTCATCAGAATGTTGGAAAAATATTTCAATTTAATTCAAAATCAATAAATTGCATAAGAGTTGCACGGATTAGAAGTTTATTTTATATTAACAAAACAAAACCGCATTGTTGTGGAATCCGGGTTAACTGGCCAGCATTCCGCCACTTGACAAAAGATTCAAAACAGGTGAATTATGAGAAAGGCCGACCTCATCAATCAAATTGCAGAAAAAACCGGCATCCCAAAAGTGGATGTGCTGGTAACCCTGGAAGCAATGTTCAAAGAGGTGAAGGATGTGTTGTCGCAGGGAGAGAACATTTACATCCGGGGTTTTGGCAGCTTTATTACCAAGAAGCGAGCAGCCAAAATCGGGCGTAACATCAAAAAGAATGTTGCCGTTGAGATTCCCGAACATTTTATTCCCGCCTTTAAACCTGCCAAGGAATTTGTGCAGGAAGTAAAAAAACTCAAAACAGTTAAGGAAGGGCAACCAAACCCCGACGAAGAAATGTAATTTTGCTGCCTTAAATGTAGGGATTTGAAAAAGCAGCAAATTTTGGTAGCAGGTGGCGGTGTTCTTCTGCTACTGGTAGTTTTTTTCTTTGGCAAGACGACCCCGCCTGTAAAAGCAAAGGCAGGGGCAACTGTTTCTGTACCATCCGAAACCTTTGATATTCAGTCTGTTATCAAAGGAGCTACGACAAAACTCAGTGAATCCCAGCAAACTTATGTAAATGGATTAAGCGAAGCTGTGGTTCGTGGGGATGTAAAAGAGCAAAAAATCAAGAATTTTCAGCAGCTGGCAAGGTTCTGGAGTGACTCTGCAAGGGCCTTTGTTCCATTCGCCTATTACACCGCGGAAGCGGCCAAGTTGGAAAATTCTGAAAAAAGTCTCACCTTTGCAGCCCGAATCTTGTTGGATAACCTCCGCGCTGTGGAGGATCCGGGATTAAAATCCTGGCTTGCCGGCGAGTCGAAAGAGTTATTTGAAAAAGCAATTGCGTTGAATCCTTCCAATGATTCACTGCAGGTAGGATTGGGAAGCACGTATATTTTCGGAGCTTCCGCAGAAAATCCACAGGCAGTGATGCAGGGCATCCAGAAAATCCTGGAAGTAAGCAGGAAAGATTCCTCCAATATGTATGCGCAGAAAATGTTGGGAATCGGAGGAATTGTATCGGGGCAATACGACAAAGCCGTTGAACGCCTGGAGAAAGTTGCTTTATCCGAACCCCATGATCTGGAAGTATTGCTGATGCTGGCAGAAGGATATGAACGGAAAGGCGATAAAGCCAAAGCGATTGAATGGTATGAGCACGCTGCCGAACATATCGAGAATCCGGTATTAAAAGCAGAGCTGGAAAAGCGTATCAAACAACTGAAGTGATTTGAATTGTTAACATTGTAAATAGTACTGAAGATGCCTTGTGGTAAAAAAAGAAAGCGTCATAAGATTGCGACGCACAAGCGGAAAAAAAGATTGAGAAAGAATCGTCATAAGAAGAAGAAATAATTTTCCTTCTTTCAACGCCTTTATATAAAGCCGGAATGAATTAACTTATTCCGGCTTTATTCCCTTTCAGCTGTTCGTTTTACGTGGTTGTAAGTGATTATTGCAAAAAACTAAAAACCATCGTTCCTATCAAACACAGCTGAGTTCCTTTTGGTGAGATTGGACTGATGTTAAAAGATTACTCGCTTGAACAAGGAATTAATTATTAACTCAGCGCCCCAGGGTGTTGAGATAGCTCTCCTGGAAGACAAGAAGCTGGTGGAACTGCACAATGAAAAAGCAGATGCCAGTTTTGCTGTCGGGGATTTATATTTAGGGAAGGTACGTAAACTGATACCTGGTTTGAATGCTGCATTTGTGGATGTAGGGTTCGAAAAGGATGCTTTTTTGCATTACACGGATCTAAGTCCCTATGCAAAGTCCCTGCTGAAATTTACCCAGCAATCCATTGTTGATACAGCCGGCAGCTTCGACTTCGGCAAGTTTGAAGTAGAAGCTGAAATTGTAAAAACCGGAAAGATCAATGAAGTATTGGGTGGCAAACCCAATGTTTTGGTCCAGATCCTTAAAGAACCGATTGCGGCCAAGGGACCCCGCTTAAGTTGTGAAATATCGCTGCCAGGCCGTTTTGTGGTCATCACCCCATTTAATGATGTAGTGGCTGTTTCCCGCAAGATTCATTCTGCGGACGAACGGAAGCGCCTGCAAAAAATCATAGAAGCGATTAAGCCCAAGAATTTTGGAGTGATTGTCAGAACTGCGGCGGAAGGCAAAAACACAGCTGAGCTGCATGAAGATCTGCTGGCACTTGTAGAAACCTGGAAAACGATTCAGCAGAATTTAAAAGGGGCAGTTGCACCAGCTAAAATCCTCAGTGAGCAAACCAAGACCACCAGTATGTTGCGGGATCTTCTCAATGAGGATTTCAACCGCATCGTAGTGAACGACCGGAATCTTTATAATGATACCAAGACCTATATCCAGCGCATTGCTCCTGATAAAGCTGACATTGTTTCATTTTATCACAACGGATCTCCCATTTTTGACCAATATGGAGTAACCAAGCAGGTAAAAGCGGCTTTTGGCAAGACTGTCAACCTGCCCAGCGGTGCTTATCTTATAATTGAACATACGGAAGCCCTGCATGTCATTGACGTGAACAGTGGTTATAAAAGTGTGAGCAATAACCAGGAGCAGAATGCCCTGGAGACCAACCTGGAAGCGGCTGAGGAAATAGCACGCCAGTTGCGTTTGCGCGATCTGGGAGGTATAATTGTGGTAGACTTCATCGATATGAAGTTACCCGAGAATAAGAAGAAGCTGATGGACGCGATGGAAGCTATGATGAAGCCCGACCGCGCCAAACATGCCGTCTTACCGATCTCCAAATTCGGTCTGATGCAAATCACGCGTCAGCGGATGAAACCGGAGCTGAACATCAATACAATGGAGGTTTGTCCCAGTTGTAATGGTAC
>JALOMU010000198.1 GCA_025455285.1 Flavihumibacter sp. | reverse complement strand
GACTTTACAATACCAGAAGACAACTGGAGCTTACTTATAACGAACATCACCTGCAACAGCAAACTTCGATAGATGCTTATCGAATTAACCTGGACCTGAACCTACTGAGTTATGGAAAAATATAGCTGTATCATTGTTGAGGATGAACCACTTGCTGCTGAAGTATTAACTGATTATATCAGGCAAACGCCGTTTCTGGAGCTAAAGGGAATTTGTTCAGACGCTATCTATGCATTGGAATTGTTACAGCGGCAACCGATCGATCTCATTTTTCTTGATATTCACTTGCCCAAGCTACGAGGCTATGATTTTATTCGCACCCTTAAAAATCAACCGCAAATTATTATTACTACCGCCTATCGGGAATATGCACTGGAGGGATATGAATTAAATGTTGTTGATTACCTGCTTAAACCCATAAGCTTCAATCGGTTTCTCGCAGCAATTAATAAAGTGAGGAAAAATATTGATCCGGGACTAAACCAACTCGCACGTCAGCCTGTTGGAGAATTGGAACCCCCTTATCTTCTGATTAATGTAAATAAGAAAAGAGTCAAAATTGAACTCAGTGAAATTTTGTATATAGAAAGTAAAAAGGAATATATCTCAATAGTCACCCGGCAACAGGCCTATCTCACAAAATACGCATTGGGGGATATTGATCAGCAACTAGATAAGGCGCGGTTTCTCAGGGTCCATCGTTCATTTATTGTTGCCAGAGATAAAATCAAGGCATTTAATGCAACTGAAGTTGAAATTAATGGCATCCAACTACCAATAGGGAGAAGTTATAAGGAGCTGGTACTTTCATTATTAGGGGACCCATTAATGTAAAAAAATCCGCCCCGTAAAAAGAGGCGGACTCATATCGGGGAATATTTTCCCTTCTTATATCGCTTTTGTATTGAGATTGGTGTCTGCAATGCCTGTTAGTAACTCGTCGCATTTTTTCTCTTCATTCAGGGTTTTCAGCAACTCCTGTAAAGCAGATTTATATCCGAGTACTTTGGCAAAAGCTGCCAATGTTCCGTAACTGGCAATTTCATAATGCTCCACTTTCTGGGAAGCTGCAATGATGCCAGCATCCCGCACAGAACCTGCTTCGGTTTCTTCCATGATGGATTTTCCTTCATCCAGTAATCCCTGCATGGCATCACATTTCTTTGCCTGGGCTTTCTTGCCCAGGGCATTGAAACAGGCTTCCAGCCGTGTTACATGATTACGGGTTTGCTCCAGGTGGTTGCCGATGGCTTTTTTCAATTTGGCATCTGAAGCATTTTTCTCCATTTTAGGGAGTGCTTTCACCAGGGCTTTTTCTGCCCAGTATAAGTCCTTTAATCCGTCTTCAAAAAGGGAAGAAAGGTCTTTGGCTGCATCTTTTTTGGCAGGTATTTTGGCTGCTTTATTTGCGGCTGCTTTTTTTGTAGGCATACAAAAAGGTTTATTGGTTAATGGATCTGATTGTATGCTCTCTGATCAAAAAAACTATGCCAGCGTCATTTTCATTCCGGTTCTCTTAATTCATCCAATAAGTTTCGTATCTGTTTGGCGTGTTTCCCATAATAATGTTCCACCCACCAGTTGGTTGCCCAGATAATAAAAATTGTCATCAATACGAGTACAGTTGGAATCATAATCCAATCGCCTGCTTCCACCAATGGTTTATCCGGATGCTTTAAGAGCCGCCTGTTGAACGAAATCAATAAGGCTGCGATTATCGCAAAGGGCACGAGTAGAAATGAAAAGGATTTGTACGCTTCCATATTCAAGCGGATTTCGTAATACAATTCATACAGGTTGTCTTTCGAACTTCCGGAGTAATTATGGATCTGTTTAAAAAACCGGTAGAAGCGCAAAAAATAGTAAAGGGATACTACAAGCAATAAAGCATAAATGCAGTAGTAGGCGATACTGAAATTCTGATTGAATTTGTAGAATATTGGGCACAAACCAATAATCAGGATAGCAATGCTCTGATAAATAAGTTCTTTTTGCATGTTATTGCGGATCCTGTCAAGCGGTTGATGCGCTTTTTTTAATTTTTCAAGCACGAGGTTCAATGGCTCACTATCCGATCCTTCCTTACCCCATGCTTTCTGAAGTTCATCAAGATTCATATCCAAGTTGTTTTATAATTTGCTGTAATTTTTCTTTGGTGCGACTCAGTTTCACCCTCGCATTATTTTCTGTTATACCAAGTTGTGAACCGATCTCACGATGCGATAAGCCTTCCATGAAATAAAAAATCAGGGCTTTTTCAATAGAATTCAGGTACTGCACCGCTTTATAAAAAATCTTCATTTGTTGTGCCTGTTCGGAAGCATGGTCATCAACTCTCAGCTCTGGAAGGTTTTCAGTTTCAGTAACTAGTATCGGTTGTCTTTTCTCCTTGCGTAAAAACGTGATCGCTGTATTCACCGCTACCCGGTACATCCAGGTTGAAAAACTGCTCTTGCCTTCAAATTGCTGATAGTTGGTCCATAAGCGCAGCACGATTTCCTGGATAAGATCTTCCTGATCCTCCCTGCTGTCCAAATACAACCTGGACACCTTGATAAGGATGCCCCGGTTTGCTTCCATCCGCGCTAAAAATTCTTTCTCCGGTGTGTTGTTCACAATAAGTTTCTTCCAGTTGATAGTATAGATAGTCGCCCAATTTCCGGTTTCGTTACAAGAGCCTCAAATTTTTTATAGTAACTTGACACAGCAGCATGACCACTGATACTTATACCAAAGCACCTGTTGCGGATACTGAACTGGCAATTGACCAGGAACTGCTGACCTCTGTTGATGAAGCCGGACAGGTAATTGTTCACGCCTCCATCACCTGCAGGTCCAGTTGGGAACTGGTACGTATCTGGAAATCTACGTTTTTGATTGATCGTGTTTCGGGTTTTCAAAGCCGACTCCTGCATACCTCCAATATATCCATTGCACCCAATTGGACGCCTATCCTGCAGGGACAAACCATCCGCTTTACCCTGGTTTTTGAAGCACTTCCTAAAACTTGTACGGCTTTTGATTTTGCTGAAATTATTCCAGAACCGGGCGGTTTTTTTATTGAAAACATAGCCCGTAACCAATCAGATGTATACCGGATTGATCTGAGCAACCAGGATTTATTTTAGAGTTTCAGGATGCAATTCCCATTTTATTGTTAGTTTTTCGGCATGCTTCGTCACCTATACGTTCAGGTTATTATTGGAATTCTCGCAGGTATCCTGGTAGGAGCCCTGTTCCCCTCCTTTGCTCCCGGTGCCAAACTGATCAGCGAAACCTTCATCAACATGATCAAGATGGTAATTGCACCCGTGATTTTTTTCACAGTAGTGTCGGGAATTGCTGGTGCAGGTGATCTTAATAAAGTGGGGAGGGTCGGATTAAAGGCCTTTATCTATTTTGAAGTGGTTACAACATTGGCATTAATTATCGGGCTGATTACTGCTAACCTGGTAAAACCAGGATCAGGCGTACATTTCAGCGGTGGACCTAACCAGCAGGTAGAAAAAATTGCACAGCAGGCTGGGGAAATGGACTGGGCGGAATTTTTCACGCATATCGTCCCCTCCAATGTGGTGGATGCTTTTGCCAAAGGAGATATTCTGCAGGTACTGTTTTTCTCCATTCTGTTTGCCATTGGTTTAAAAATGACCGGATCTGCCGGCAATAGCCTGTTAGTTTCTTTTGAAAAGATTAATAAGGTGCTTTTTAATATTCTTCATATTATCATGCGGCTTAGTCCACTTGGTGCATTTGGTGGAATGGCCTATACAATCGGTGAATATGGCTTCGGAACGCTGGCGGTTCTCGGCAAACTGATGATGACTTTTTATCTGACAGGCTTTCTCTTCATTTTTGTGGTACTCAATCTGATTTGTCTTTATTATCGTATCAATCTTTGGAAACTGCTCAAATACATTAAGGAAGAAATCTTTGTCGTAATTGGTTCCAGCAGCAGTGAAGCTGCACTACCCTCACTGATGGAAAAGCTGACCAATGCGGGTTGTGAAAAAGAAGTAGTGGGACTCGTTGTACCAACCGGTTATTCCTTCAATCTCGATGGAACTACCATATACCTGAGTATGGCAGTTATTTTCCTGGCCCAGGTGTTTGATATTCAACTCAGCCTGGGACAGCAACTAACCGTCATCGGCATCCTGCTGGTTACCAGTAAAGGTGCAGCAGGTGTAACAGGTAGTGGATTCATCGTTCTTACATCAACACTTACAGCCTTAAAAATTATCCCCCTGGAAGGGTTGGCACTGCTGATCGGCGTGGATCGATTCATGAGTGAGGGCAGGGCAGTGGTGAATTTTATCGGAAACTCTGTTGCTACCATTGTTATTGCTAAAATGGAAGACGCTATCGATTTGCCTACCTACAGGGCAGTAGTGGACCAGGGCAAAGAGGCTGCCTGATTGCCAGGTTTTTTGTTTTCTTTTTACTTGCGTTTTATGCGGTCGGCAGTCTGACTGCGCAAACCAACACCGTTCCATTTCAGTTGAAACAGGTGGATGGCACCCCGACTGTTGCACCTTACAATTTTCATCCCGCCCGGCTCCTGCCTGAAATTAAGTGGACCGCTGACTGGATCTGGCTGAATCCGGATGAGTACCCAACTTATCAACGCACCAAAACCACCTGGTTGGGACCGGAAACCAAGACTACTCCATATCGCGTATTCTTTCGAAAAGAGCTGAACTGGAAACCCGGCAATTCACCGGTGTACCTGTATTGTACAGCAGATGTACGTTTTCGTTTATATATCAATGGTATACTTGCTGCTGAAGGTCCTGTTAATACAGGCGGAGATTATGATGATACAAAAGCCCCTGATTATTGGTATTACAGTATTTATGATATCAGTTCTTTTTTAAAGGATGGGAATAATTCCATTGCTGTTGAAGTGTTCAGTTATGCACTTGAATGGTCTGAAATTACCAGCACTTATGGTGGTTTACTTGCAGAAATTAAAGCCGGAGACCAGACCCTCCTGCGGACCGATGCCAGCTGGCAGGCTCAATTGGATACCAGCCTGCAAAAAAAAGGCGATTGGCTGGAGTGGCAGGCTGGCACCGAACCCGAAGCATGGACCCAACCTGGTTTTAATGCTTCCACCTGGAAAAAGGCGGCTGTGCAACAAGGTCTTTCCAATACCCGTTTGTTCCGGAGCAATATTCCTGAATTGATGCAGGCGCCTATTCAGCCACTAACCCCCATGCCTGAACGTTTTTTGGCAGATTCCTCTTTTTTGCTGGATTTCGAACGTAACCGCGTGGCCAGGATTCAGTGCAGTTTTATTGCCAATGAAGGCGACACGATTGAAATCACACCGTTTGAAAAGAAGGATTATATAGCCAGTCCCTCGCGCGCCATCAGAATTATTGCCAAAAAGGGAATGAACCGGTACCGCTCTCCCAATCTCGCCGCCTTCAGGTACCTGAAGGTTCGGGTTGCCTCTAAAATGCCTGTCAATTTTACGGCCTTCGAAGCCCTATTTACCAGTTATCCATTGGTGTACCGGGGCAGTTTTTCCTGCTCGGATCCTTTCTACACCAGGCTTTGGTCCATCGCCCGCTATACCACGCAACTTTGCATGGGTGATATGTTCTATGATTCACCCATGCACCAGGAACCCAATGCCTGCACTGGTGATTATTTTATTGAATCTCTTAATGCCTGGTATGCTTTCGGAGATGCCTGGTTAACCCGCCAAAACCTGGTTCAGACGGCACAAATGATGGAAAAGAACCAGTACCGGATGTTTCATACCAGCTATTCCCTGATCTGGGTGCAGATGCTACACCAGTATATTCAGTACACGGGCGATGCATCCATTCTAACTGAATTGTTGCCTCATACGCATCAACTGATGCTGCTTTTCCGCTCCTATCTTAATAAAGATTACCTGGTTGCCAATGCACCCAATTACATGTTCATGGACTGGATTAAAATCGATCGTTTTAATGCACATCATCCTCCTGCTATGATTGGTACCGGTTACATGACAGCCTTCTACTATAAAGCTTTGCGAGACCTGGCATGGTTACACGAATGGGGAAGCAAAAAATCAGTTGCTACTGCATATTTGTCAAGAGCCTCCTGGTACAAGCAACTGGCAGATAGTATCCAAAACGGAATAGAAGCGCGGTTATGGGATCCCGGTAGAAAATTGTATCGCGATGGTATTCCGGGAATGAGTAATGTCTCCCCTTCCTTCTGGCTTCCTGCTGATACCAGCATCATAACCTACAGCGCTCATTTTAATACACTGGCGGTGTTATATGGAATAACGCAACCTGGCAGGATGGAATCGCTGATGCGCTATGTTGTAACACAACAGGATTATGAATTACAGCCATATTTTATGTCCTATGTGCTGGCAGCAATGTCCAGGTTAAATAAAACAGACGAGGGACTTGCATTAGTAGATCGCTGGAAGAATGGAATTGATACCAGCACCTATACCCTTAAAGAAAACTGGCAGGATCTCAGTGCCACAGGTTATAGGGGCGATTACAGTCATGCCTGGGGTGGCTCTCCGCTTTTGTTTTGCTCTGTTAATCTGCTGGGTATAACATCTTACAGTCCCGGTTATGCGCAGATAGCCATTAAACCCTACGATGGCAATAAAATTGAATGGGCAAACGGAGCAGTACCAGTTGGCGAGAATGAACTGGTTCAGGTGAACTGGAAAAAAACAGGA
>JALOMU010000197.1 GCA_025455285.1 Flavihumibacter sp. | reverse complement strand
AGCGGCGCAATAAATATCCCATACACATTGCAAATGATGGAGGAATAGATCAATCCAGCCTGTCCGAGATAACGCCCCAGCAAAATAGCCAGTGGTATAAACAGTATCGGGGCAATTATACTGGTCAGGAATTGAAGAAATACTTTCCCTGTTCCATTGATAAAAAAAACAAAAATTGACCCGAAGGAACTGGTGACAAAATATAACCACATGGCAAATCCTGCGTGCAGGGAATAACGAACCGTATCACCCACCCATAACTTAATTAGGGGTACACTCACCAGGAGCATTACCAATCCGCCCGTAGCAATCAGCGCCCAGATCTTGAGCAGCTTATTGACTGTTTGTTTGATCCACACCTTATCATTTTTATGGTAAGCATCTGAAAATGCAACCCAGAAAGGTGACATCACAATAGAGAATACCATGGTGATGACACCAAAATATTTGTAATTGATATTGTAAGAAGTCACTTCATCTGCATCGTATAACTTGAGCAGTAAAACGTTTGTTGTCTGATAAAGAATGATGGCAGCAATCTGGATGATAAAAAATTTCACTCCCAATCCCATCAGAATTCTGGAATAGGAAAAGTTGATACTTCCAAAAGACGGAGCGATCAACTTGTATTTGGTTTTGAAATAAAACAGGCTGGAGAAAAAATAAACAACCAGTGGGGTAGCACTAAATGCCAATCCCAGGTAGAGTAAACTACCGTCAGTTGTTTTGGTTAAAATAAAAATGAAGACAAGGGAAAGCAGGTTACCGAGAAAACTAAGGAAAGATGCAGTTGAAACCTGCTGGTGTGCAGTTAGTATTACTACAATGGTTTGAAGAATAAACTGCAGACAGAAAAGGATGAACACCAGTGATATCAGGCTCCGCAATTCGGCTTCCATGGAGGAGGGCAAACTAAGTATAACACTCCAGTTTACAAAATGATGAACCACCAGGAATATCAGCACAAAAGCCAGTACCAGCAAAACCAATAATGCATAGGTGGTACTGATCAGTGTCCTGGCAAGATCACGGTCCTCTTTTGCAAGGGCTTCTGCCAGTTTATTTTTAAGTCCGTTACCTAAACCAACATCAAAAAAACTAAACCAGGCAATAATGGAGCTTAACGCCAGCCATATTCCATACTGGGTGGCATTCACATAACTAATAGTCAATGGAACGATCACCAGGCTGATCAGTACACTTCCTCCTTTCACGAAGAGCGACCCTACAATATTTTTGATTGCAAGGCTGGTACGGGCATTATCCGACTTTAAAAAGGCAGGAAGGATTTTACTGGTTAAATTTCTCGCTCTCATATTTCTTGCGTTCCGGCCAAAGCTTCGCCTCCTCAGTCCCATCCATGCGGTTGAGACCGGGTACGATCAATCCGTTCAATTTTTTTATCAGCCTGGAAATGCGGAAGAATACTGCTCCGGATTATTTACCCGGATTATTGCCATACCCATATCCGTTTCCAAACATTCTAATACCCCAGCCACGACCTTTAACAGCGTTAAATACATAACCAGGGTTTTTAAGTGCCTCCAAATGCCCGTTATATAAGAGCATTGTAAGGTCTGCTTTGGATGTAACTCCTTGTCTGATAACGAATAAACTGGCGTCAGCGATATGTGAAAGTGCCTGAATATTTACATCATCACTAAAAGCCGGACCAACAATTACGATATAATCAAAACTGGCATCCAATTCATTGATAAGCCCTTCCAATTTGCCACTCATAAGCCATTCAGCAGTACCATCATTGGTTGCACCAACAGGTAAAATACTGAGTCCGGAAGTAGTTTTATCTGTATGTAGTAAAGCGCTCATAGAGGCGCCTCCGCGCAGGTATTCAACCATTCCTTTTGCGCTATCCAATCCATACAGTGAACTAATTTCATGAGAATAAAAATCAAGATCAACCAATACCACCCTGGCATTTGTCATCGCCAGGCTGATAGCCAGGTTGGAACCTAGATAGGCTTTGCCTTCTCCCCTGGAAGCAGAAGTAATAATTACCTTTTTTACCTGCTTGTTATTGGCGCCAAAAAACAATTTATTCCGCAGGCTTTTCAATTGCCCACTGATCCGTGACCCCAACTCATTTCTTACAAGAAAAGGATCTTTGGAACTATCGTACAGGATTTCCCCTTCCACAGGAACGGGGGAAAGCTTTTCCAATTCAGAACGGAAGAGGATTTTTTTATTCAGTCCCTCTTTCAGACTTACCCATACTATACCCGCTCCTAATGCAAATACCAATGCAGCCAGGTAAAGCAGGAACTTATTCGGACTAACCGGTTGAATAGATGAATACGCTTTATCAATTATGCGGGTATCGCCTTTATTGGTTGATGTGAAGGATAAGGCCGCTTCCTCTCTTTTCTCCAGCAGGAAAGCATAGAGCTGGTTTTTAATGGCCTGCTGGCGACTGATCTCAATCAGTTGCTTTTCTTTTTGCGGGATCGTGCTCAGCATGGCAGAATAACGGTTACCCGTACTCGCAATACTGTTCCTTGTAATATTCAGGTTAATCTTCTGGTTGCGGATATTTTCTAAAATACCTGGCTTCAGTGTTTCGATCTCTTCTTTCATATTCATCAGGATCGGACTATTCTCACCTGTTGTGCGCTTTAGTTTTTCAAACTGTAACTGGGTATTATTGAGTTTATCCAGCATCTGGTTTAATGCAGGGTCGTTCACGCCTACCGCAGATGGTATGATGCCTGAGCTTGTTGACTCTTTCTGCACAATGAATTTCTCCACTTCATTCAAAACGGCTATCTGATTTTTGATTTGTTCCAGTTGCTGATCGTACTGACCCACATTTTCCAGATACTGTCTTCCCTGTGTACTGATATCAATTACACCGGTATTGGTCCGGTAACGCTGAATTTCATTTTCAACTGAATCCAGCTGACCGGCAACTGAACGAATTCGATTCTCCACCATGGCAACCGTACTGGCCGCGCGCTGGTTTTTATCCTCAATCTCAGCTTCGGTATAAACTTTTACCAGTTCATTTAAAATGTCTTCTGCCCGATCCGGAACCTGGTCCTTGATCGAAATATTGATTACCGTGGCCAGTTTACTCGCAGGTACCACTTTGATCCGGGTCATCAATGATGCCTGCACGGCCTGACTTGGATATAAGAGGAAATAGAGATTGCGTGTTACCGTATCTCCGTTGTATTTATAATTCGGAATAAAACTGATCTCTCCCCACTTGGTAGTTACCCATTGGTTAATCGGAAAATTATCCTTGCCAATGGTTACAGACCTGGCATCGCGGTTAAACGTAAATGGAATCTTTTCTACCTTTTTGATTCTTGACGGATCCTTGAATCGCAACTTTATAGGAGAAGTGAGATAAGCAGGCGCTTTCTGAACTTTTTTCTCTTCCATAACATCCGCATATAAACCGAGGTTGTTTACAACATCCGAAATAAAGGAATGAGAACGCAGTATCTCAATTTCATTTTCAACCAACTTTTTACCACGGAATAGATTAAGGTCCTGCAACATTTCGGATTCATTCAATCCTTTTGATTCATCCTTAATAACTACAGATGAATACGCTTCATAAACCGGAATGGTAATTTTTCCGTAGATATAAGCAGCTGCGAGGAACAGGATAATTAATAACAGGTACAATGGCCAGAAAGGCAAATATTTCTGGAGCAATTGTTTGAAAAGATCGTCCTCTTTCGCTTTGAAAGTTTTGTACTGTGTTGGAGGCATGGGAAACTGTTTCAGAGTTAGGAATGGAACTATCTGGCCACACGGTCAATGATGATGGCAAGTAATGCAAAACCGCTAAGCAAAGCAGGTAACAGGGTGGTAAACCGGCTGGTACTCTGCACCTTGGCTTTATTCGCCTCTACATAGATGATATCATTGTTCTTCAGAAAATAATACGGAGACCGGAACAGGGATTCATCATTCAGATTAATCCTTCGCGTAATTTTTTTATTTCCCTCTTCTCTGATCAATAATACATTGTCTCTTTTTGCAGTAAGTGTAAGGTCACCAGCCATTCCTATTGCTTCCAGTAGACTGATGCGTTCATTAGCTACTGAAACCACGGTAGGTTTTCCGACCTCTCCCAATACGGTTACCTTGAAATTCAGGATTCGCACATTTACAATCGGATCAACCAGCAATTTCCGGCTCTTCAATGCAATTGTGAGAGAGTCCGAAAACTGCGCCTTGGTTAAGCCGGCTGCCTGCAACCTTCCAAGCATGGGAAAAGTGATAACCCCTTCAGGATCTACTAAGTATCCTACAGGTGCCATGGAATTGTTGGTATTACTAAAATAACCAGCCGGCGTAGTATTTAGAGAGTTGAACGGAAGATTGGCATCCGGATTCAGTGAACTGATAGTTATCCCCAGGATATCTGCTTTCTGAATAATGGGATCCAGGTTGGCATCCACCAAAGGATACTGAGCAGGCACTGACTCATTGAAGTAGCGGGCTTTTTCTACACTGGCACAGGAGCCAAGAAAAAGCACGGCAACTACCAGGAACATCCAACTAAATTTAGTGCAGACGGGTAACAAGAAACGATTCATGAGGTAACAGGGGTTT
>JALOMU010000196.1 GCA_025455285.1 Flavihumibacter sp. | reverse complement strand
GTAAGCCACAGATCAAATTTATCGTAAATGGTACCGTGAAGCCAAATGATAATTAATAAGAGAAGTAACTGAACCAAAATGGCAGGCAATCCGTATAATATAAATGCGTGCCTTTGTTTTTTCAATAAGAGGGTCGTCCTGGTTATTGGCCGGATTTATTTTCATAGCGGCTTGTTCCAGAACTGGTACACCGCCCGCAGCCCCTCCGCCACCTTCCAATCCTATCGTTGTTAACCCTCCAACGGTGTTGCCGGATTCACTTTCTTACCTGGCTTTGGGAGATTCTTATACCATTGGACAAGGAGTTGCCGAAATCGACCGTTTTCCTGTCATTACAACTGCATTACTTCGGGATAGGGGAATTAAAATGAAAGCCCCCGAAATTATCGCCCGAACCGGCTGGAGTACGGGGGATCTGCTTGCAGAACTTAGTAAACGAACTATCTCCAATAATTTTCAGTTGGTAACCTTATTGATTGGTGTCAATAATCAATATCGGCGCCTCCCGCTCATTGAATACGAAACTGAATTCAGGCAACTTTTAACGTATGCAGTAAACCGTGCCGGAGGCAATCCCAAACAAGTGATCGTATTATCCATCCCGGATTACTCCGTTACTCCATTCGCCCGCTTTTCCAACCGGGATCAGATAAAGCGGGAGATTGATTTGTTCAATGAAAAAAACCTGAGCATTACAGCCGGTGCGGGTATTTCCTATATTGAAATTACCACATTATCCAGGCAGGCTGTTAATGATCCCAGCCTGCTTACTTATGACAGCTTGCACTATTCAAGAAAGTATTATGAACAGGTAGCTGCACGCGTAAGTGCAATTGCGTTGGAAAAATTAAAGTGATCCTTTGCTGCTCATCTTTAGAAAACGCGCGATCAAAAACAGGGAGGCAAAGGTCAGTCCCGCTATTAACCCGATCCACATTCCACGGGCACCCATATCAAAATAAAAGCCCAGGAGATACCCCAATGGAATACCTATCACCCAATAGGCAATTCCAATCAATACAGTGGGCGTTTTTACATCTTTAATGCCCCTTAAGAGTCCGGCTCCAATTGCCTGTGTACTGTCTGAAATTTGAAACAAGCCGGCAAACAGCAGGAGCGTAGCCGCCAGCGCAAGTACATCTTCATTTTTATTAAACAATAAGGGAATCTGATTCCGGAACACAACAAAACTTACTGCACAAATACAACCGTAAATAAGTGCGGTCAGCAGGGTAGAGCGTCCAATCAAGGAAATCTTTGTCCAGTTCCTGCGTCCATAGGCATTACTCACCCGAATGGATCCGGCCTGAGCCAAGCCCATAGAAACCATGAAGGTGAACGATGCAGTACTCAACGCTATCTGGTGACTGGCCTGTGCAACCGCTCCCAGTGTACCAATGATAATGCCCGATACCGCGAAAGCTCCCGCTTCCATACCCACCTGTAAACTACTGGGGATTCCAATGTATAACAATTCGCGAAGTGTGCGGCTTTTCAGTTTCCATTGTCTGCTGCTAACGGCAATGTATCTGCGAAACGTTTTATGTCGCAGGATGATAATCGCCAGAATAATAAATAATATTGAACGGGTGATTAACGTAGACCACCCTGCGCCCAATAATTCCAATCTGGGGAAACCCCAATTACCATAAATCAGCAACCAGTTCAAAAAGATATTGATGGGCATACCGGCCAGCGATAAGATCATGGCCGTTTTCGTGTACTCAAGACCGTCAGTAAACTGTTTGAGTGTCATAAACAGCAGCATGGGTATAATGGACAACCCCATCAGCTTCATAAAAGGCAGTGCGTATTCCACCACCTCCGGATCCTGGCCTAAATGATGTAAAATACCGCGACTCCCAATCAGAACAAATGAAATCAGCAGGGCAGTAAGCGCACAGAGAAAAAATCCATTGTAGAGATAATGCGATACCAGCTGAGAATCCCTCCGGCCATGCGCCATGGAAACCATTTGTGAAACGGAGATAGTCATCCCGATACCAATTACAAAGGGAATACCCATTGCATTGATCACCAGGGAAGCGGCTGCCAATTGTTTTTTTCGGGGGCACAAATCTACGGGGAAAAACCACGACCTTTGACCGTTATTTACAGGAAAGGTCATGCGATTTGAACAATACCATATTTCGGAGGATATCAAGGAAAGTTTGGCAGAACTGGGATTTAAACGCCCAACAGATATTCAATACAAAGCGATTCCCAGTATTTTAAAAGGGGAGGATGTACTGGCCATTGCACAAACCGGAACCGGCAAAACAGCCGCTTTTGCCATTCCCATTCTGCACCTCTTACAGCGAGAACAGGACCGTAGACGCAAACCCAAACACCTGCTGCAATGCCTGGTGATGGTACCCACCCGGGAGTTGGCCATCCAGATCGCAGGTGTATTTCAACAAATAGGGCAATACACTGAACTAACTACACTGGCCCTTGTGGGAGGGGTAGACCAGGAGCAGCAAATCCGTTCTTTAAAGAAAGGGGTGGATATTGTGGTGGCTACGCCCGGGAGGTTATTTGATCTGCATCATCAACGGGTGCTGGATCTGCAATATGTTTGGTTACTGGTACTGGATGAAGCAGACCATATGCTTGATCTGGGTTTCAATAAAGATATCGTCGATATAAAAAAACGCCTTCCCAAAAAACACCAGACCCTTTTCTTTTCTGCTACCATTGATACCCGCATCAAAGACCTGGCTTACGCTATGGTGCACAATCCAATCCGCATCCAGGTCTCACCCCAGGACCCTGTTTCCAAAAACATTGATCATGCGGTGACTTATATAGCGATGGATGATAAACGCTTTTTCCTGGAGCGGCTTGTCAAAGAATTAACCGGTCAAAAAATCCTGGTCTTTACAAGAACTAAAGTACGGGCAGAAAGAGTGCAGGCAGCATTGAAAAGAGTGGGGATTGAAAGCCTGGTGATGCATGGAGGGAAGGAGCAGGACGACCGGCTGCAGGTAATGGACCAGTTCCGCGAAGGCGGCATTCCCCTTTTGATTACGACAGATGTAAATGCCCGAGGAATTGATATTCCGGATGTAGATTATGTAGTGAACTATGATTTACCGGAAGAGCCCGATAAATACGTACACCGCGTAGGCCGAACCGGCAGGGGCATGAAAAAAGGACAGGCAATCAGTTTCTGCAGTGAAGAGGAAAAACCATTGCTGGAAGCCATCGAAACCTATACGGGTAATAAAATTAAAGTTCGGATTATTGGATCAGCAGAATACAGGGAAACCGTCGCTCTCTCTGAAGATTTGCCCAATGAAAACTGGAAGGAGCTGCTCAAACAGGCAGAGCAGGAAGCAACCCGAAAAAAGCGCAAAAAGAAATAACCTATTCAAACAAACGGGAGAAATGATTTTCTAAGTGATTCCGCATTGCATTGCGGAACATCTCCGGACTTCCGTTTTCAATTATATCTACCAATCCTTTATGGGAAACATAACGTTTGATACTGACCTGTTTTTTCAGCAGGCCACTATGATGTACGTAATCAAAGACCGGCAATAACATCCGCTGAAATTTTTTCAGTGTTTCATTGCCGGTTATTTCATAGAGCTTACCATGAAAAGCAATCTCATGGTCAATATTAAACAGATAATCCTGGGTTGCATCGGGTTCCTTACTAACTATTTTTTTTAATTCCTTTATATCGGCGGGGGATATGCGCTGAAAAATGAAATCTGCCATTCCGATTTCAAGAATCAGGCGCAGCTCAAACATTTCCTTTAAAGTGGCCTGGTCAAGAACATGTGGATTGACGCTTTTACTGATGATGCCGAAGATATCCGGACTTGTAATAACTGCCCCCTTTTTCTTTTTTGATTCAATCAAACCCATGACGCGCAATCGAAGCAGGGCTTCACGAATAACCGTACGGCTGACCCCCAATCGTTCGGCTAATTCCAGCTCTTTCGGGATGCTGTCGCCAACATTCAGCTTCTGATCTTTCAGCAACTGAACCAATTTTGCCTCCACTTTATCCACCAGGGAACTGGTATCCAGCGAACTGAAATCTTCCATTAAGGAATTGATTGCCATACGATTATTATGTATTACTAAATTCCGACAAAACTAGTGTTTTCCAGCTTATCCACATAACAAGGCAGAGGCAGGAAACTTTTTCTTGGCGGATTTAAATTAATTATTATTTTTATTATGTCATACATAATGCATAACTAATTTAATTATGAGAAAAACGATTCACTACCGGCATTTGCTCATTTTGCTGGTAACGCTGCTTGGCTCCATTCAACTTTTTGCGCAATCCCGGGTGGTTACCGGAAGCGTACGTTCGGGTGAAGACGGGAGACCTCTTCCCGGAGTATCTGTTCTTGTAAAGGGCAGTACCCAGGGAACCCAAACCGATGAAAAAGGAAGTTTTGCTATTTCTGTAGAACCAGGCTCCATTTTGGTGATTAGCTCACTTGGATTTGAAACCCTGGAATTAAATCCGGCGAATCAGACAATTCTGAACATTGCTTTACAGCCAACTCAAAGCAAGATGGATGAAGTAGTTGTAGTAGGATATGGAACCATCAAACGTTCGAAAGTAACTTCCTCCATTTCAAAACTGGACAACAAGGTATTGGAAACCGGTATCCGTTCCAATCCGGCTCAGGCGCTGGCTGGAACCATACCCGGCTTAAGGGTTTCTACCGGTACCGGTCGCCCTGGTGCATTGCCTTCGATCATTCTCAGAGGCGGTACCGGTTTTGATGGAAGTGGTAGTCCATTGATTATTATGGATGGACAGGTACGTGAATCATTGAGTGATATCAACCCCGAAGAAATCGAAAGCCTGGAAGTATTGAAAGATGCCTCCGCTACGGCGATTTACGGGGCACGCGCAAGTAATGGTGTAATTCTGATCAGTTCCAAAAAGGGCCGGTCAGGAAAATCTTCCATTAATTTGAAAGCCCGCACAGGATGGAACTATCTGAATGTTCCCTATAATTTTTTGTCGGCACAGGACTATCTCACCTGGCAACGCAGAGGGGTAGTGGAAGCTATTAAAAATGGCACACTCGCTCCTTCCGTATTAGCGGCTGTTGGTCCCCGTGGTACCGGCAACCTCTATAAAGATGCCAATGGAAATGTACTGGATGGCAATTATGACAGTCGCGCTGTCTGGAGCACAATGCGCCTCACCGATGCCAACCGGGAACTGCTGAGCCTTGGCCAGGGTTGGAAAACCATGACCGATGCCGTGCCAACCAATGCAGCGGGCGCCTACGATCCAAACGGAACTTTTGCCGAACTCATTTACAAGGATTTCAATTATGGCGACTATGGCCTGAACAAATCAGCCATGGTGCAGGATTATAATCTTGGTATGACCGGCGGAAATGACAAAGGAAAATACTACGCCAATATTGGTTACTATGATGAAGGTGGATTATCTCTGGCCACGTTCTACAAGCGATTGAACTTCGCGCTGAATGGTGAATATAAAATCAAGGACTGGTTGAAATCTGAAAGCAGTTTGCAGTTTATCAAAGCCAACTGGCGCGATCAGTCGCTCACCAATGGAGAAGGTAACTATTGGGGCAGAATGCTTTCTGCGCCGCCTACCATGCGGGGTACCAATATGAACGGTGAATTACTGTTAGGGCGTGATGCCAGTGATGGTAACCCGGTCATTAACATTGATAAATACCACCGTAAAAACCAGACCGATAAAATTACATTGGGGCAGTCCTTCACCATCAACCTGCATAAAGACCTGTATGCAAAAGTGGGTGGCATTCTGATGTATGACGAAGGCTTATACGAAGCATTCAACCGTGATTTCAGAACCGGTTTGCTGAGTTATACCAACCCCAATACAGGATGGAACAGAACCCGCTCCAGTTCGAACTCCTTCGGGCGTACTACCCGTCAAACCTACAATGCTATTTTAAATTATACCTCCAGTTTCTCCGACCGTCACTCTATAGGAGCGATGGCTGGCTTTGAATATTATTCTGTTTACAGTACCGGATTTAATGCCAGTGGCAGCCTGGCCCCAACCGACGATTTTCAGGACCTGGGTCTAACCCTGAACAATGCCATTACACAAACACGGGGCATGGGTTCTTTTCATAACAGAGAGCGGATCATGTCCGGTTTCGGCCGGCTCAATTACGATTACGATGGCAAATACCTGGCAACCTTTACGGTACGCCGGGATGGCTATTCCAGATTGATTGGCGACAATCAGTATGGAACCTTTCCGGGAGTATCCGTAGGTTGGATGGCACATCGGGAAAACTTCATGACGGCAACCGAAAACTGGTTATCCTTCCTGAAACTGCGTGCCAGCTGGGGCATGAATGGAAATATTGGCATCGGAACCTCTAACGGAATCGGGTTGTACGAACTGCAGGGATCCTATGGTGCACAAACTGCCTATAACGGTGTGATCGGATTCCTGCAAACTGGAATTGCCAATCCGCAATTGACCTGGGAAAAATCAAGCACCGTGGAAATAGGGGCGGATATGGGATTCCTGGATAATAAAATCAATGCCTCCATTGCTTATTACAATCGTCTTACGACGGATAAGCTGGCCTTTATCAACCTGCCTGTTTCATCCGGACTTTCTTCCCTTCGTACCAACAACGGGAGTATGCGTAATAAAGGAGTGGAGATGGAA
>JALOMU010000195.1 GCA_025455285.1 Flavihumibacter sp. | reverse complement strand
CTATTTATGGAGAATCAGTAGGTGGTGTTGGTGTATTCGGACAATCCACCTCAACTTATGG
The DNA here is from genome assembly GCA_025455285.1 of Flavihumibacter sp. Lineage (GTDB taxonomy): Bacteria > Bacteroidota > Bacteroidia > Chitinophagales > Chitinophagaceae > Flavihumibacter. Next base: position 6,263 of record JALOMU010000195.1, on the reverse strand, counting down.
TGTAGTTGCGAGAAGTAATTCAGAACCTGCACTTTTTGCTACCAGTCAGGGAAATAATGCAGCGAGATTTGAGAATACAGAAATGAGCAATATGACAGAAGTGTTGAATGTATACAACATGTATGGTGATGGGATAAGTGTAATCGCAGAACAAGGAGCTGGATTGAAGATCCTTCATTTAAATAGTACAAGTCCCTCAATTGATGTTAGGAATGAAACGAATGGAGTGGGTGTTTATTCGGCAACCAGTTCAGACTTCGCTCCTGCAATTGATGCAAGGAATACAGAAACCTTTGCAGCGATTTTAGGATATGCTCCTCAAGGTATTGGGATACAAACAGAAACCAATATGGAAGGGTTTACCGGAGGTATTGGTATCAAGTCTGTAATTGGACAGGCTGGTTCTGCCAGCCATGCTATTTTTGAAACAAATGGCGCCAACGTAGCACGTATTGATGAAAACGGCCGTGGTTTCTTTAACGGTGGTACCACCAATTCTGGCGCCGACGTTGCTGAATTATTTGCGGTTGTAGGCAATAGAAATGCGTATGAGCCAGGTGATGTGCTGGAAATTTCAACTACGGATGACCGTAAGATGGTAAAATCAAGTGGTGCATATTCTACCCTGGTAGCAGGCGTTTATGCAACTAAGCCTGGTTTGTTATTGACAGAAGAAAATGCAACAGAAGGAGACCTTAGCTTCGGTGTTCCGATGGGGGTTATTGGTGTATTGCCAACCAAAGTTTGTATGGAAGGCGGTGCCATTAAAAGAGGCGACCTTATAGTTACCTCCAGCATACCTGGAGTTGCCATGAAAGCAGATCCAGACAAGGTAAAAGTGGGGCAGGTGCTTGGTAAAGCGCTACAGGATTATTCTGGTAGCGGAATTGGTAAAATAAATGTATTAGTAAGCGTAAAATAACAACGTATGAAAAATATTCTGATACTGAGCGGAACGCTCCTGTTTCTCAGCTTATCATTTGATAGTTCAGCACAACAAAAAAGACGATTGAGCCGGACTGAACTACAAGCCAAACAGGCCAATCTTCCTCATAAAAAGCCAATGCTGACCAAAGCTGAAACAGATGCAATTTTAGCAAAACGCAGAATGGAAGCCCGGGAGAATAAGGCCAAACTGGAGCGCATGAAAGCGGAACTCCAGCAACGCGAAAGATCCGTTGGAAATCGTGAATAAATTAACCTAACAAAAAAGCGCCTGAATATTCAGGCGCTTTTTTATTTAGGCGATGAAACTTATGCTCCCAGTTTCTTACGAAGATTTTCATCAATCGCATCCAGGAATTCCTGCGTATACAGGAAGTGTTCGCCGTGTTTTACTTTATTTCCATGGATACAAACTGCCAGGTCCTTGGTCATCTTACCACTCTCAACCGTCTCAATACAAACCGCTTCCAGTTTGTTGGCGAAATCAATCAATTCCTGGTTATTATCCAGTTTTCCACGGAATGCAAGTCCTCTGGTCCATGCGAATATCGAAGCAATTGGATTCGTTGAAGTTGGTTTACCTGCCTGATGGTCGCGGTAGTGACGTGTTACGGTTCCATGTGCAGCTTCTGATTCCAGGGTTTTGCCATCCGGTGTAATTAATACAGATGTCATGAGTCCGAGTGAGCCAAACCCTTGTGCAACCGTATCACTTTGTACATCTCCATCGTAATTTTTACAAGCCCATACGAAGTTACCATTCCACTTAAGCGCACTTGCCACCATATCGTCAATCAGACGGTGTTCATACACAATACCAGCTGCATCAAATGCAGTTTTGAATTCATTCTGGTAAATCTCTTCAAAGATATCTTTAAACCGACCATCGTATTTTTTCAGAATGGTATTCTTGGTGGAAAGGTACAGGGGCCATTTTTTGCTCAGCGCCATATTAAAGCAGCTGCGTGCAAATCCTTTGATACTTTCATCCGTATTGTACATGGACATAGCAACGCCATCACCTTTGAAATTAAACACTTCAAAGGTTTGTGGTTCTCCGCCATCTTCCGGAGTAAAAGTCATGGTGAGCTTACCCTTTCCCTTGATAACCGTATCGGTGGCCCGATACTGATCACCGAACGCATGCCTTCCAACAATAATTGGGGCCGTCCAGTTGGTTACCAGCCTGGGAATATTATTAATAACTATAGGCTCACGGAAAACCGTACCATCAAGGATGTTGCGGATGGTCCCATTTGGGCTCTTCCACATCTGCTTCAGGTTAAACTCCTTCACCCTGGCCTCATCCGGAGTAATGGTTGCACATTTGATACCTACGCCATATTGTTTAATTGCATTTGCCGCATCGATTGTTACCTGGTCATTGGTTGCATCGCGGTGTTCAACGCCGAGGTCATAATATTTAATATCCAGTTCCAGGTAGGGAAGGATTAGTTTGTCCTTAATAAACTGCCAGATGATCCTGGTCATTTCATCGCCATCCAGTTCTACCACCGGGTTAGCTACGTTGATTTTTTTTGTCATGGTTGCCTGATTTATGTATGCAAGGCTGCAAACCTACTGCAAATGCGTAAAAATTCAAATGATAAAAATATCAGATGCCGGATTCCAGTAATTTTGTATGATTATGAAGCTGATAGGGACGAATGTATTTGCCTATATTAACCGGTTTGTGGAGTTGACTGATGCAGAGCGAAAAGTACTTCGTCAGCATATACAGATCATGACCTGTGTGCCAAAACAGGTATTGACCAATATCGGAGAGTTAGAGCAACATACCTATTTTATCGAAAAAGGACTGGTGCGGAAGTATTTCTACCGCGGGCAGGAGGAAATTACTGTTCAGCTTTCAAAGGAAGGTCAGCTTATAAGCTCATCTGTTTCCTTTCTTTCTGGTGTTCCTTCCGATTTTGTGATTGAAACCATGGAGCCCTGTACCCTTGCTTTTATTACAAAATCCGGAATGGAAAGCTTATATGAGTACAGTGTCAACTTTGAAAAAATGGGACGACTCATCATCCTCGAATGGATGCTGATGAAAGAAAAAACAGATACTTTTCGGATGATAAGCAGTCCGAAGGAACGATTTGTCCAGTTTATCAGCGAAAATCCGGATCTTTTGGCACGGGTGCCACAAAAATACCTGGCATCCCTCTTAGATATTAAACCGGAAACCTTCAGTCGGTTTAAAAAACAGTATTTTCTAAAAGGAGAGGAGTAGTTGCATGAAGTCTTCAGCCTTACAATCTTACCAGCCGGCAATTCAGGAACTCTTTGCCTACATGAATACCTATTGTGGTATTACGAAGGAAGAGTTTAAGCTACTGACCAGTTATTTTATTGTTCGTAAACTGGATAAAAAAAGCCTTCTCATTCAACCTGGAGAAGTGGATCATTATTTCAACTTTATTGTAAGTGGAGTAGTGCGAAAATTCATGCGGGCAGGAAAGAAGGAGTTCACCCTTCAATTATCAACAGAAGGGCATTTCATTCATGCCGAGCTTTCCTTTCATACCGGCAAACCGGCAGATTGCTATATTGAAGCCATCGAAGCAAGTACCTTTCTTTCCATTCACAGAGAAGACCTTGAAAAGCTTTATACGGATATTCCGGTCCTGAACAAGCTGGCAAGACTTATGGTATCGGAAATGTATATACGAAAAGAACTACGGGATCTGTCACATTTTCGTCTTACAGCCAGGGAGCGATTTTTACAGTATATCCACAAGCACCCCAACATGATGCAGCGGGTATCACAAAAATACATTGCATCTTATCTGAATATCAAACCTGAAACTTTTAGCAGGCTGAAACACCTGGTTCGGCTGCGGAAGTGATCAGTCTGTTTCATCCTTGGCCCAGGCGACATATAAATGAGCCGCAAGTTGTTCACTGATCGTAACCGGAGGGCCACCCTGAACTGTAATCTGTAAGGAATGGTCAAATCGAAACCGGTTCGTTATTTTCAAACGGGTTCCGATTTCTATCTGGTGATGCCTGAGTAAATCAAGCATATCGGCAGACTGGTTGGAGACACTTATAAGATCAGCAGAAACGCCTATCGGAAGGTCCAGTAAACAACGTTTTTCTATTTTTGGTAAAATGCCGGCAGCATCAGGTATGGGATCGCCATGCGGATCCGTTTTGGGCCTGCCAAGAAATTCATCCAGCCGGTCGATCAGTTTTTTACTGCTGATATGTTCCAGTTCTTCGGCAATTTCATGCACTTCCTCCCAGCCAAATCCCAGTTTTTCCACCAGAAAAAATTCCCACAAACGGTGCTTGCGAATGATTTGCAAAGCCAGTTTATTACCCGAATCAGTCAACTTTACCCCCTTATACGGTTCATAATGGATGAGATCCTGCTCATTTAATTTTTTAAGCATGTCGGTAACAGAAGCCGGTTTGGTGGCCAGTTGCCTCGCCAGAGCATTAGTGCTCACTACCGGATCTTCCTGTTCCAGATGATAAATTGCCTTGATGTAGTTTTCTTTACTGGTGGAGTACTAAAAAAAAATAAAGGACAAAAAATGGGGGCTATTTGAAATAAACTATTTTAGCGACTCAAGGAAAACCTGACCAATGCATTGGAAAAACCGTCTGCTTATTGTTAGTTTACTGCTTGGCATGGCTGCCTGTTCCTCCAAAAAGAAGCAATTATTGGATACAGAAGAGGTGGTTGTAACTGAATTCATTGATTTTTTCCCGGAGATCAAACTTCCTTTTCATTTGTCTGATACCATGTTGGTTAAGAAGTCGCCTGATTCACTTCGGATCGGTAACAAAATCTTTTCCCAATTTGTTCCAGACTCTGTTTTGCAGCCGGTGTTTGGCAAAAAAACTAAACCTCAACTTTATCCTATCGGAAAAATTGAAGTAAAAGATGCAGAAACCTATATTCTGGTGAAATCGGTATTGGGTACAAAAAGGGCAGCTCATGCGCTTGCTTTTGAGCAGGATTCGTTCAAGTCTGCACTGCCACTGGTAGTCAGTACCTCCACTCCAACAAGCAATGAGCAGAAAGTAGCCAATATTGATAGTCGCCATACTATAACAACCGTTCGCCAGCGTTCAACTCCTGATGGACAGGTCTTGTATCAAAAAAACGTTTTTATATACAATCCGGAAGGAATTTTCATGTTGATTCTTACTGAATCCAATGACCAGGCAAACAAACAAGGTAAATTGATCAATCCCATTGATACCCTTCCAACCACCCATAAACTTACGGGTGATTATCTCGGCGAAACCCGCAATCTCGTATCCTTTCGGGATAGTCATAGAAAGGCATATCTAAGCTTCTTTATTCATTTTGAAAAAGACAAAGGAGAATGTATCGGAGAGTTAAAGGGAGATGCACAAATTACCGGGGCAAATTCCGCCAGATATACGGAAAACAATGGTACCTGCGTTATTGATTTTACGTTCTCGGGTAATACGGTTACTATGAAAGAATTGGAAGGCTGTGGTTCCTATCGGGATATCAAATGTTTTTTTGAAGGAAGATATACCCGAAAGAAAAAAGCAAGTCCTCCGGCTTCCCGTAAAAAGAAGTAAATAACCTTAATTCCAGTGAATACTTTAAATTGCGTATTTAATACACATTCGACAAATCATTGATGCCATATGAGTTTTAGAAATTTCACTGTTCCCTACCAGGGCGATGATCGTTATTCAAAAAAAGTGGCCTATTTCTCCATGGAATTTGCAGTTCACCAACCGCTGAAAATTTACAGTGGTGGACTTGGTTTCCTTTCGGGCTCACATTTGCGGAGTGCTTACGAGTTAAGGCAGAACCTGATCGGGATCGGAATTCTCTGGAAGTTTGGTTATTATGACCAGGCACGTAACCAGGACCAGACTCTACAGGTTACCTGGATGGAAAAACAATACAGTTTTTTACAGGATACACATATAAAATTTCAGATTTCCATTCACGATCACCCGGTTTGGGTAAAAGTTTGGTACCTGCCACCAGATACTTACCAGACAGCCCCTTTATTCCTGCTTAGTACCGATCTTCCCGAAAACGATTATGTTTCACAAACCATTACGCATCGGTTGTATGATGCCAACGTGGCGACCAAGGTGGCGCAATTTATTCTCTTAGGTGTTGGCGGTGCAAAACTGCTGGATGAAATTGGATTCAATCCGGATGTTTACCACCTGAATGAAGCACATGGTATCAGTGCTGCTTTTTACCTGTATCGCCGTTTTGGGAACAACCTGGAAGAAGTTCGTAAAAGACTTGTCTTCACTACCCATACCCCTGAAGAAGCCGGTAATGAAAAGCATGA
>JALOMU010000194.1 GCA_025455285.1 Flavihumibacter sp. | reverse complement strand
CAACAGGAAGTAATCAACAACCCGAATTTGAATAATTAAGCTATTCGGAATAATAAAAAAGGCGGCCTTTTTAGAGCCGCCTTTTTTAATGTCTATGTTAAATACCTGGAATACTAATATCCGGTATTCTGTTGCATATTCGGGTTTGCAAACTTTTCCTGCTGGGGAATTGGTAAGATATACTTTGTATTATTTGTTGCCAAAGTAGTACTTGCCGGGTTTCCCCCTGCATCATCCAATAAACGTGTAATGGGAAGACCTCTTCTGCGAAGATCCAGATAACGATGACCTTCATAAGCCAACTCCTTATACCTTTCTTCCAGGATCGCATCAATCAACGCTGCTTTGTCAGAAATATCAGTATGTTCATAATCTGTAATACGATTTGATCTTAATAACGCTAAAGCATCATTTGCACCATCCAGATCATTGAGTTCTGCAAGCGCTTCTGCTTTTGCCAAAACCAATTCTGAAGTGCGAAGAATTCTAATATCGTACTGGAAGTTATCAGAAATAGTTCCCGTAACAACACCATATTTCGCAATTAAATTCCTTGGAGAGGTCAAAAAGAAAGTAGTGAAACGTACATCATCTTCCTGGTTGTAGGTATTCAACAATTCTTGAGCAGGAGATGCCTGAACAGCTCCATTACCATCCTGGAACAATCCACCAATGTTAAATCCGGAGTTAGCAGCATTTACATTATACTTCCAGATTACTTCAGTACTTTGATTCTCGGGAAGATTTTTAGTAGTCCACAATGCAGGATAACCAGCAATAGTAGCTAATGGCTGAGCATTAATTACTTCATCCGCAAAACCTGCAACTGCTGCCCAGTTGCGGGTAAACAACGCTACTTTAGCCTGCATTGCAGCGACTGCGTTACGTGTAATACGACTATTGTTAACAAAAGTGGCAGGAATCAAGGATTTAGCTTGGGTCAGGTCTGCATTAATCAGGTTAATTGCTTGATCCTGATTAACTCTTGCCGGTTGATAAGAACTCGGAGCCTTTGCGGATTCAGACTGAACTACAATTCCCAGGCCATTTGGATCATATCCTACTGTTGCAGAGAAATAATTGAGCAGGTCAAAATGCGCAATCGCTCTCATAGCCAGGAGTTCACCTTTGTATTGAGACTTTAATGCTTCCTCAGCCGGTGTACTTGCCGGAATAGCATCTATCAATTCTAAAATCCGGTTAGCCCGATCGATCACAGCATAGCGATTCGTCCAGATACCACCGGTTTCAGCATCTCTCCAATCTTGTGAATCAGATACATGTTGCCAGTTGAAAAGAATATTGCCCACATTCCTGTATTCAGTTCCGGTTCCAAGTCTGATTTCATCAGAGATAAAGGAGTTGACATAAACATTTCTTCTATACTGATAGGTTCCGTAGACACCATTCACTGCAGTGTTTACGTTAGCCACCGTTCTGATCGCACGTTCTGTAGGGATCTGGTCGATTGGATCCAGATCAACAACCTTTTTCTCACAAGCACCTAATGAGGCAGCGAGAAGGATTGCCAGTGACATTCTATTTAGTCGTTTCATAATTAATACGCAATTTTTAATTAAAAGTTGATGTCCAATCCAACTGTAATTGTTCTTGGATTTGGAAATTCATAAGTAGCAATGTTATTGCTTTCTTCAGGATCAAAGCCTTGCCACTTTGTCCAGGTATACAGGTTCTGACCCTGTGCCCAGAAACGGAAACTACGAACTGGTATTCCCTTAATTCTCTTTGAGTCCAAAGTATAACCAATTTGCATATTCCTTAAACGAACAAAAGAGGCATCACGAATATCCTTGCTACTAAACTGACGCTGAGTTCCAATTCTTTGGTAATCAGTAATGGTCCGGGAATCAGTCCAGGTTTCGGTTAACATCTCAACTCTTTTATTAAATCCAATGTTGGAATTGGTTGTTTCATAAAAGAATGATTCGTTGTTGAAACGTTTTACACCCTGTGCAGTTGAAAAGAAAATAGAGAAATCAAATCCTTTGAAGTTGATGTCCATATTTGCACCACCTGTGAAACTTGGGAGATAGGTCCCAAAATCAGCCCTGTTATTTGCTGCAGAATAAACTGAGGTGGGATTTCCATTAACATCGGTATAAATCGGATCACCAGTTTGAGGGTCAACACCAGCATAACCTACGATGAAGTGGGTTCCTAAAGGCAATCCTTCACGAATGATACCTGTTCCTAAAGGAATTTCAGAAACCTGTCCTAAATCAAGAATCTCATTCTTGAGGGTAGCTCCGTTAACACCGAGAGAAAGACGGAAATCATTTCTTCGTATCACATCAGCGTTTACTGAGAACTCAAAGCCCTGGTTTCTCATCTTCGCCGCATTGGTTGACAATGCATTGAAACCGGTAGTACGGGAAAGACTCTGGTCTACGAATAGGTTTCTTGTGTCCTTAATGTAATATTCAAATGTGGTATTGATTCTTCTGTCAAGGAAACTCAGATCCAAACCAACGTTTGAAATAACCTGACTTTCCAGTTTATAATCAAGGTTGCCTGGAGAGGTTGGAATGATAGCAGGTGCACCTGCATAACCTGCTCCTAACTGACCATAAGTAGCGATATAACCAAAATTGCTGGTAAATCCGTTAGCATTTCCACTTTCTCCATAGCTAGCCCTTAACACCGCATCCTGGAAGAAGTTTTGCTTATCCATGAAATTTTCACGCATGATATTCCAGCTTGCACCAAAAGAATAAAAAATATTACTACGATTGGTTTCAGGAACCTGAGATGGTGCATCCCTTCTTATACTACCAGAGAAAGTATACTTACCATCATAGGTGTAATCAACTGTTCCGAAAGTCGAAAACAATCCATTTAAGGTTTTACCACCACTAAATGTTGGAATATAGTTGTTGGTTGCAGTACCTGCAGACGCACCGGCAAAAGTATTCGGTAAACTTGGGTTGATACCAAAAGTAGTTATACCCATGCTTCTGAATTTATTCCTGATCATTTCAAACATAGCAGAAGCATTCACTGTGTGCTTCTCACCAATGCTTTTAGAATATACAAGTCCGGTTGTAGAAATCAACCCTAAGTTTTCAGCATTTCCTTCACCATAAACACCAGAAGTAGGGAAACCTGCACCAGCGTTACCTGATCCAGCCCCTGTAAATGTTGTACCAGCAAAAGAAGTAGGATCAATAAAGCGGCTGGTATTGGTATTTCTCCAGTCTACCCCATTGATAGTACGGAATGAAATACCATTCCAAATGTTATAGTTGATAGTAATACCAAGATTTCCCTTAAACTGGTTATTGACGTTAGTTGTGGTGAAAATTCTGTCATATGCATTACTTCCCACTCGTCCCGCACCAGTTATTACAGTTCCTGCGTCATTACGAAGTCTTCTATAAGGTAATTCCAGGTAAGATGCGGCGATTGGGTTTGCCAATGCTACACCTGCTTCAGATTCAATACCATTTTGTTTACTCCAACCAGCAGTAGATCTAACAGAAACACTTAATCTGTCCGATTTAAAATCAATATTTGCTCTGAAGGTATAACGCTCTAATCCGGAATTCAAAATGATACCTTCCTGATCAAAATAAGAAAGAGAGGTATAAAAATTCAGGTTTTGGTTACCACCAGACGCACTCAATTCATGTTGCTGAAAAGGAGCTCTCTGGGTAAACTGATCAGGCCAATTGGTATTAATCCTGGAAATAGAATCCAATAAGCGGGCATTCAATTCTTTCTGTGCATCACTTAAACCGGCATATCTTGGGTTGTTGGGAGAATAATCCCATCCAGGCAATCCAGTCAATCCAGTAGGAGCCGGGAACAGGCCAGGTCCCAGAATTTCAGACTCATATCTTAAACGCTCAGTTGTATTCATCATTTTGATGTTTTTCAACTGAGGAGGTTCTGCAAATCCAAACATGTTTCTGTAATTAAGCTGGGTTTTCCCACCTTTACCTTTTTTGGTTGTAATAACAATAACCCCGTTTGCACCTCTGGAACCATACAAAGATGTACCGGCAGCGTCTTTTAATACGTCAACGCTTTCGAAATCGTTCGGGTTTAATGAACGAAATACACCAGCTTCAATTGGAATACCATCCATTACATACAATGGATCATTACCACCGAAAATGGACCCAACACCGCGGATGTTAACCCGTGCGGATGAACCAGGCAAGCCAGATCCGGAAGCTATGTATAAACCTGGAGCACGGCCTTGCAGAATCTGCTCAAAGGAAGCCAGAGGAACCTGGTTAATTTCCTCTGCCACTACTTTTGCAACAGCACCAGTAAATTCTGCTTTTTTGCGTGAAGAATAACCGGTTACAACTACTTCACTTAACGTAGATGTTCCTTTTTCCATTCTTACTTCAATGGTACCGGAAGAAGGGATTAATACAGATTTAGTGGCAAAACCAATTGAAGTAAATTCAAGGTCACGCGCACTGGTTGGAACTGATAATGTAAAATTACCATTATCATCAGTTGAAGATCCAATGTTGCTGCCAATTGCTCTAACTGTAACATTAGATAACGGCTTCCCTTGGTCATCTACAACTTTCCCCGTAATAGTTCGGGATTGTGCCCATAGTTGCCCTGCCAGGACAACCATGCACAAAAGCATGCAGAGCATTTTTCTCATGTACATTGTGTGTTTGATTAAAAAAAA
>JALOMU010000193.1 GCA_025455285.1 Flavihumibacter sp. | reverse complement strand
CAACAAAGGCAAACCAACAGGTATTGTCTGCGCATGTGCCTTCATTAAGCATGCACCGGAGAAAATCAAACCACTTAAAAAATAACTAAACTGTTTCATTAATAAGCATTTTCTTCACCTTTAACCATATTAACCAGTGTCTGTAAAATAATTTGCAAATCCAACCAGAAGGTCCAGTTTTCAATGTACCAAACATCAAACTCCACTCTCTTTTTCATCAGATAAACCTTCTTCGTTTCACCCCTATATCCATTGACCTGTGCCCAACCGGTAATGCCAGGCTTAACCCAATGCCGCAACATGTAGCTGTCCACAATTTCACGTGATTGAAGATTCAGAGGAACCGGATGAGGCCGTGGACCAACAACAGACATGGAGCCGAATAAAACATTTAAGAACTGTGGCAGCTCATCAAGATTGGTTTTCCTTAGAAATGCACCTACGCGGGTTATTCTTGGATCGTTTTTACTTGCCTGGTTGTACACTCCATTCTGATCTACATCCTTACTGTTTGCAACCATGGTTCTGAATTTATAGCAGAGGATGGATTTATTGTTTAACCCCCATCGTTCCTGTTTGAAAAGCACTGGCCCTTTTGAGGTGAATTTGATGATGATGGCAATAATTGGAAACAACCAGCTTAACAAAAGCACACACACGAATAGAGAAAAAACAATATCAAATACACGCTTTAAAAACTTACTCTCTATTAAATCCAATGGCAGCGATCTGAGATTGATGATAGGAAGAGAACCAACTGTATCAAATTGAAGCTTGCGTTCTCCCAATCCATAAAAATTCGGAATAATCCGTATTAACTTTCCATGTTTTTCTCCTGCCACAACAATTCTTTCCAGCATTTTTTCATCCGTAATAGGGATGGTTACAATGATATCGTCCAACTCATTCTGGGCAATCACTTGATCAATATCAGCCGTTTTACCCAGGTAATGATTGCTGATATGCGGACTGTCGATATCATCTACAAAACCGGCCAGTTCGTATCCGTATTGCCGATTTTTTACATAATTACTGTAAAACTGAATACCAGTACTTTCAGCTCCCACGATCAAAACTCTCCTCGGCGTTGCCACATCCTTCTTGTATTTCTTATTCAAAATCCGGATCGCTAATTTCTGAATTGGAATAAGAATACAAAAAGCCAAAAAATGCAGTATCAGCAGGTTTTTCGGGAATACAATAAAAGACTCAAACAGATAAAATGCAGTGGATGAAACAAACGTGTAGGCGATTAAAGATTTAACAAATGAAACGCCTTCAATGGAATAAGGCTTGTCTGTGTAATCATCATACAGTTTCATAACACTGGCACATAAGAGCCAGAAACCAGTGGAAGCAAGAAAAATTACAAATTCATTGGCTGCAAATTGAAAATTGACAAATTTGTCTCTTAATAAAAATGCAAGGATAAGGTTTAGTGAAATGATATCAGCTGCCAGCTTTAATCTGACAGATGATTTGACTCTACTTTTCATAGAAAGGTTTGTGTTTTAAGGATAAAAAGGTTTATTATGCACTTACATACAAGTTGGCAGTTTTATCCACCATTTGCTGTATTGAAAACTTAGAAGAAACAAGCTCGCTTGCATTTCTGACAAGACCGGAAAGAGAATCTCTTTTAGAACTAAACTCCACAATGTCATCCAGTAATAGATTCAGTTTGTCAAGATCAAAAAGAAGTCCATTTAGTCCATGCTGTATAAGTTCAGGCAAGGCACCGACACGTGTAGCTAAAACTGGTTTTTCATGAAGGAATGCCTCTAAAACAACATACCCGAATGCTTCATTTAGAGAAGGCAAAAGAACCAGGTCGCAACAGTTGAACCATTGAGCTATATTTTTTTGAAACCCGAGAAATTTAACTCTCTCAGCCAATGGACTGTCTTTAATAACAGCCCGGATATGCTCTTCCTCAGGCCCATCACCAGCCAATAAAAAAAAGATATTTTGATTGCTCAGTCCTGCATGCTTAACCGCTTCGGTAAAAAAATGGACATGCCCCTTTGCCGGTAACAATACCGCAGGAATTAAAACGATCAGTGGATTTTTGGCAGTGTCAATTTCAAGCCTTGCAAGTAATTCAGTCCGGGGGGCCGTTGCTTTACCATTTACAAATTCAATTCCATTGTACACACAATGAATCTTATCTGGCTGAATACCCAACATAGTGCCGATCCTGTTTTTTTCATATAAAGAAACAGCCACCAGTTCAACATTCTTAAATACCAGCAGTTTTTCCATCCACTTTACCGGTATCCCCTTAAGTCCGCTCATTAAATGAAGAGAACCACCATGCGGACTGTAATATATTTTCCTGACAGATGGAAGGCCCCATGCCGCAACACGGCCTAGAAAACCGGCAATCCCACTTTGAACGTGCACTACCTCAATCTGATTTTCTTTCAAATAGTTTCGAATAGAAGCAACTGCCTTTCGGTTGGTCGCTGAAAATAATTTTTTATTCATTTCCACTTCCACGCAATGAATGCCCCGCTGCTGAATTTTTTTCAAGCCTTCACCAAAAAGCAAATCAGCCCGTTGTTTTGAATAAATAAAAGTCAGGTCTACCTGCTCCAGCGAGATATTACACAAAAGGTCCACGATGTGCTTTCTTGTACCACCAAGCGTAGACTCCATAATTACAGCCACTCTCACTTTCCTATTCATAAAATACCTGCTTCAATTTTGTTTGATTGGACTGAAGTTTTAACTGTGCATTCCGAACCAGGGAGAAATCATCTAACGTACCTGAAAAAATCGCCTTTAGCTGGTTAGCCATTTCTTTGGCAGAATCGGCAACCAGTACATCCTGTCCGGCATCCAGCCCCGTACCTTCAATTCCGGCCTTAGTGGAAACCACCGGAATACCATGCCTGATTGCGTCCAATACTTTCATTTTAATACCAGCCGTTTCAAAAACAGGATTAACAAAAACACGGGAAGAACTATAATATTTTAAAATCGTTTCTTCGGACGCATCAAATAAAAAACGAACATTTGCAGCACCTGCATAGGTTGCTAATAATTTTTGTTGCAATGTAGTATCCATCCTCGTGGAACCGATTACTACAAATTCATAATCCGGTTGCGTTAAAAGCAATGGATGTACCTGTTGAATGTAAAAGTCAATGCTTTTTCGGTTATTGGGCATAAAAAGCGATCCAACAAACAGGACCCTTTTCCCTTCCCGTTTTTGCAAATGAGATTGAATATTGAAATCAGGGTATACCGGTGGCAGATAAAATTTATTATCCATCCCTGCTGCAGCTTTCATTTCTGAAGAACTTATGAACAAGCGCTTATCAATTGAAACAGGAAACCTATTGTCAAAACGCCGGAATTTAACAGCTTCCAGGAAATAAAAAAGGGAGGATGGATGTGGAATAGAGGAAGTTGCCAGTGATACAAAATACTTCGATTCCAGGTTATGAATCCGTAAAAATGACTTATTAAATCTGATATCAGGGTGATTCACAATGGGCAGCACATATTCACTTTCGAGCCAGAGGACATCAAATTGTTTAGTTGAAAGATTGATTTTTCGCAACGCATCCCGCGACTTCATCTGCAACGGAAGCTTTGAAAACAAACTTCGCAGGGAAATATCTCTTTTAACTAAAGTAATTGATTTTACATACCTGCGCATATGATCAACATGCTCTTCACTGATCTCTTCCTTTACTGTTGAAATCAAATCCACCTCATATCCATATTCATGAAAACATCGAATCCGGTTATAATAATCAACCCGGCCGCCATGATTGGCAGGATAAGGGAAATCAGGCGTAACGACCAGTATTTTTAAACTCATCCTGATATTTATTATAAAAAACTATAAATGCAAAAAACACCGGCCATGCATGCCGAAGCAGAAATATCTCAGTGAACATATTGCTAACGACAAAATAAATAACCCCAAAAAAAAGATAGTTGCTGATACGCGTTAACGAATACAGTTTTACTGTCAGCATGCCGAAAAAAAGAATCCCAAATACTCCCATTTGCATGGTAAAATGCGCCAGTGTTGAGCCGCCGGATATAGCCTTGAACCCTTCTGTACCCCAGCCTTCCACCTCAGATGTGTTTCCCAACGGGATAAAGTTCAATATCAGATCCAGGGAGTCCTGAATGGTATTGATGAAATAGTAGGGATATAGTCCGCCAACTCCAATCACTGAATGCCCTCCTGTAAGAAAAGCCGTAAGAAAGGCTGTTGACCTTGATACAATGGATGTGTATTGCTCCAGGTCAACGGATAATGAGTTGATTAACTGGGGAAGCAATAAAAGATAAAACAGCAAACCGGCTATAGCTATACCCAGCACTTTTTTTACTGTTACATTCCGCATCAGGATAAAAAAGACAGCTATCGGTAAACAAATCAGGATCATTTTACTTCCGGTAAATAGAATATTGATCAACAAAAACGAATATCCAAATGCCAGTTGTTTTTTTGTGGTTGCCAGCACCAGATAGATGACTCCAAAAACAATAATAATGCTGCCAGTCCAGCTTGATTCAGAAGTAAGCAACCGAATCCTGTAATAAGGAACTTCCGTATGCAAAAAAGAAAAGGCCGTTGGCATTGTGAGGATTTCCACACCAAGAACAAGCAGAAGAAATACCAGGAAACCAGTCAGGACTAATCGTAGTTG
>JALOMU010000192.1 GCA_025455285.1 Flavihumibacter sp. | reverse complement strand
TTTTGAAGAACCTTTCGGTCCCTCATCAGCAAGCTGATTAGCTGGAACCATTTCCTGCTCTTCCGATTTTTGTAGATTCAATTGTTGAATGAGCTCACTTATTGCTGAAGTTGCTAAACCCTGCTGAAGAGCAGCAACAATCTCCACCGACTGTTTCAACTTTTGATGCCTTATCCGGATCGCTTCTGACAGATTTCTCAGTTCCCGCTGGTATTTGGTGAGTCTGGGTTCTTTTTTCATTTCAGTTGCGTGTGCTTCCAC
Source organism: Flavihumibacter sp. (assembly GCA_025455285.1). Classification (GTDB taxonomy): domain Bacteria; phylum Bacteroidota; class Bacteroidia; order Chitinophagales; family Chitinophagaceae; genus Flavihumibacter. The sequence goes on along the minus strand of JALOMU010000192.1, from coordinate 4,420 downwards.
CAGGAGCTCCAGTTCTCCAAACAATCCATTGAAATAATGAACCGCATCTTTTGTTCTTTGAAGTAAATAAGTCCGATCCATGGCAGCTCCCTTTTCAAACTGCAGAGAAAAATGATGCGCTGTTTTGTTGGCAACCTGTTGTAAAACCTGCAGCTTTCCATTAAGTTGCTGATAAGCCTCCAGCATTTTGTATTTGGAAACACTGTTTTTCTTTTCAATCTCCTGGAACCAGTTATCTGTTAATGTTTCCAATCCTTCTAATTTAAAGCAGCGCAAAAAGTAATCGTTTACATAAGCAGCTTCAGCTTCTTTCAAGGCCTGCTCCAACTCTTCTTCAGGAAATTCTACCTTGGTGAAAGTAACCACCCTTTCATCAGTCTGGATCGCTGCCATCGGAATCCGGGTCTTAAGTACCAATCCGTCCAACCTTGTTAACCTGCTGAGTGCAACATATACTTGTCCGGGCGCAAACGCAGCCCCCGCATCTACTATGGCCCGGTCAAATGTCAGTCCCTGGCTCTTATGTATCGTGATCGCCCATGCCAGTCTTATTGGATATTGAGAGAAGGTCCCTAACTCCTCTTCATCTATTTTATCTTTTGCTTTATCCAGTTTATATCGGATATTCCTCCAGGTCTCCTTTTCAAGGATGATGGAATAGTCCTCTTCAGGGAATCGCACTTCGATCTGCTCATCTTCCAATGATTCAATCACCCCAATTTTGCCATTGTAAAATCGACGGAATTCACCTTTGTCATTTTTAATGAACATAACTTGCGCACCCAGCTTCAATTCCAATACTTCTTCCGCCGGATAGGCTTTTTCTCCAAAATCACCGGTAATCTCTGCTTCGTAACGAAAGACTTCTCCACTCAGGCGGTTTAGTTCCTGTTGGTTAATTGCATCCGCGCGGCTGTTATGGGTGCTTAGTGTTATATAAAATTTATCCGGCTCCGGTTGAAACCCTGGCTGGTAATGCGCATGAAGGGCATGCCATGCAATCTGATCCAGCTGGTTGTTTCGAATCTTATTCAGCAATTCAATAAATTCCTGGTCTGTCTGACGATAAATCTTCTTTAACTCTATTAAAAAAGGATTGGCCTCTTTCAGTACCTGCGCATCAAAGAAAAACGGACTGTTATAATGTTCTTTCAGGTGAACCCATTCCTTTTCAGAAACTACCGGTGGTAACTGCCAGAGATCGCCAATAAACAATACCTGCACACCCCCAAATGGATGTTGCGGTTTTTTCCGAATAAACCGCAAAACCGCATCTACTGCATCCAGCAAATCTGAACGAACCATACTTACTTCATCAATCACGAGCAATTCCAGCTCCTGGAATAATTCTTTCTTGGATTGAGCAATCCGCAGATTGCGCAACATACTGGCCCTATTATTAAACAATTGCTCTCCTGTATCCGGAATAGGACCAGTTGGCACATAGGCTCCCAGCGGCAGCTGGAAAAAAGTATGTATAGTTACTGCACCTGCATTGATGGCAGCTACACCCGTTGGCGCCACCACCGCCATTTTTTTGGTACATACTTCCCGGATAGTCTTCAGAAAGCTTGTCTTTCCCGTACCTGCCCGCCCCGTTAGAAATACAGATCGGTTGGTATGCAGTATAAAGCGCAAGGCCAAATCCAATGGCTTGTTTGTCAGATCCCTCGTACTCATCGCTGTAAAACTACAGATAAGATACTATGTCTGAATAGCTCACCCATCCAGACATAGTACCACCACCACTCAGGCCTCCGCCTTTTTCGCCTGGCGAATCAGACTCAGTTCCAGCACGGTTATCTCTGTAACATAGCGCTTCAGCCCTTCCTTATCCACATAACTGCGATAGGAAATCTTTCCCTCAACAGATACTTCTGAACCCTTCTGAAGTTCCTCCTCTGCTTTTTCTGCGAGCTTGCCCCAGGCAACCAGGTTATGCCATTGTGTTTCCGTGACCTTTTCCCCCTGATTTGTCTGATACGTATCATTGGTTGCTAATTTCATATGCGCAACTTTTTTACCGGTAGTCGTTTCCTTCATTTCCGGATCAGCTCCCAAATGGCCGATCAGGAATACACGATTGTTCTTTTCACTCATGACTCTTTGTTTATGCGGACGTTCATCCGCCTGGTTATTCAATTAAAATTTTCGGCGCCGTTAACATTGTAAATATGGATGAAAGAAATAGCCTTAAAAGAATGGTAAGTGATTAAAACATAAGAAAACCGTTATTAAACGCTTGTGGTAGCTAACGGGACTTTCTACTTTGTTAAAAAAAAGAATGCATTTTACAGAACCAACCCGCTATTGCCTTTGGTGCAAGGATCCGCTTCGGGGCAGGTCCGATAAAAAATTCTGCGATACCAGTTGCAGAAACGCTTACCACAACCAGCTTGACCATTCCACCGCACATCTGATCAAAACCATCAACTATGTGCTACGAAAAAACAGGAATATCCTCGCAGAACTTTTTGAACTAGCCGGCGGACAAACAAGCTTTCCTGCTGCCGTTTTATTATATAAAGGCTTTCAGTTTCAATACCACACCGAAGTTCAACACGCAAACAGCCCGGCACCTTTTTATATCTGTTACGATTTCGGTTACCAGGCTGTGAGTGAAGAACTGGTACAGATTGTACCTGTATCAAAAGAATTACTTTGCTCTTGGCATTCGGGCAATGGAGCGGGGAGGAGGAGCGGGATTTAACACTGCCTTGATCTCATGTATCTTCATCTTATCCGCTGATTTCACCTGCACCGGAATACTGGAAAACACTTTCTTCTTTTCCATCTCCTTATGCAATTCATATTTCGTATCCGCAGGCCCTAATATGATCACCGACTCCACTTTATTCATTTTCCCCACTACTGATTTCAAAAACGCTTTTCGCTGTTGCTGCAATTTATTCTGTGCATGTTTCTCCTGATTCAGTGTTGCCCCAAACAATCGGTTCTTATTGGATCCTTCCCCATCAAACCGAACGCGGGATTCAATTTCAGACAGGACTGATTCTGTACTTATTTTACCCTCTTCATCTTTACAGGCAATCACTGCTTTTTGCAAATCAATCCAGATGGCATACTGTAAACAATTCGTTGTTTTCTTTTTCATACCGCTGATTTTGTGAAATAAAAAGTTACGATTTTTTTATGGCATGATAACTTGATGCGTAACCTAATCCAACTGATTGTAGTCATACCAGCCAGTAAATTTTATCATACTCAAATCTTATCATGAAAAAGATCCTGGCTCTGGCAATTGGCTTCTGTACCCTCATTAACAGTTTCGCGCAAACAGCAACCATTGAAAGTTCATTGGAAAACCTGGCACAATCTTATTTAACAGCTCATAACAATACCGATACCCTGCAGTACCAGCAATGGATGGCAGGCACTCAGTTGGATGCAGCCGCGCAGGCCCGAAAAATTCAGGGCTTCAAAAATGGTTGCAGAATGGTAGGCCCAGTGCAAGCTGTGCATACACAACCCCTTTCCGACAGCAGTATAGAACTACTTGTTAAAGATCAGCAATTTGATGCCTGGTGGAAAATCAGGATCTATGCCAACTCAACTGGACAATTCAAAGACAGAACACTGCAGCCGCATCGCTTCAGTACCGAATTGATTCAAAAAGGCAAGCTGACGAATGTATCCATCCAAGAACAACTTGATAACTATCTCAGTCAAAAACTGCAACCCTTTTCTGGCGAAATTCTCATCACAAAAGGAGCGCAAACCATTTACCATAAAAAGATTGGCAACACTGGTTCCTATGGTCTCGCTTCTCTCAGCAAAATCTTCGCTGCTACTGCCATTCTCCAATTGCGCGACCAGGGTAAACTTTCACTGGAGGACAGCCTCGCAAAACACTTGCCCTTCATAAAAAATCCAGCCATCCGTCCTCTCACTATCCGGCAACTGCTTACCCATAGCAGCGGACTGGGTGATTTTTTTGAACAACCGGAATACCATCAACTTAAAGCAACCCTGAAAACAGATCTCGATTTCCTGCCCATTCTGGAAGCAGACAAACTTCGCTTTACCCCCGGTACACAATGGCAGTATAGCAATAACGGTTTTGCCTGGCTGGGTATCCTGATCAGCACGATCACAAAGCAACCGTATGAACAATACCTGAAGCAGGCAATTTTTGAACCCGCTAACATGACTGAAACAACTGTGCAAAATGGCTCGGGTGGCGGTGTATCAACTATAGCAGATCTCAACAAGTTTGCTGCTGCTTTACGCGCACAAAAACTACTCAACAAAAACAGCAACACTGAACTGCTTTCCTACACTTTCAATAATGAATACGGTTTAGGATCCGAACACGCTCAAATTGGTAAAGAACATATTGTCGGTCATAGTGGTGGCTTCATAAAAGTTTGTACCGAACTTAATATCTACCTGCAATCCG
>JALOMU010000191.1 GCA_025455285.1 Flavihumibacter sp. | reverse complement strand
TCTCCTTTATGTTTCTTACTCATAGTTTCACTTTTCACTTCTCACGTCTGACGTCTCACTTCTGACGTCTCACGTCTCACTTCTTCATCGCTTTCAAACTCAAATCCACACTTTTCGCCTGGTGTATCAAGGCACCAACACTAACAAAATCAACCCCGGTTTTCGCATACTCAAGCAAGTTAGTAAGATTGATTCCCCCACTCGCCTCTGTTTCAAAATCCTTTCCGATTATTGGTAGTGCCTCGGCTATCATATCGGGACTAAAGTTATCCAGCATGATTCGAAATACTTTTCCTCTTCCGCAAGCCACCAATTCTTCTACATCCGCCAGGCTCCTGGTTTCCACTTCAATTTGTAGTCCGGGCGCCTTTTCCTGAACATATTGCCAGGCTTTTTTCACCGCTTTGGTAATACCTCCACAATAATCGATATGGTTATCTTTCAGCATGATCATATCATAGAGGGCAAAACGGTGATTCACTCCTCCTCCGATGGCAACCGCCCATTTTTCAAATAACCTGAAATTGGGAGTAGTTTTTCGGGTATCTAATACCTTCGTATGGTAGCCTTGCAATTTTTCCGTGTATTGATGGGTTAATCCAGCAATCCCACTCATCCGCTGCATACAGTTTAGTACCAGTCGCTCACACTGCAGAATCGTATGTACACGCGCGTCCACTTCAAAAGCGACTTCACCATTCCGCATGATATCCCCATCTTTTTTAAACAGTCTGAAGACAGCATCCGGTTCAACCAATTTAAAGATTCGCTCTGCTGCCTCTACACCAGCCAACACTCCATCCTCCTTGATTTTGAGCACAGCAGTTCCCTTTTCCGAAGGAGGAATGCAACAAAGCGTGGAATGATCACCGGTACCAATATCTTCCTGCAAAGCATCTTTTACCAGTTTTTCAAACAAGGCATCAAAATTCTTCATAGCCTCAAAGATAGGGACTTAGTTCCCTCTCCCCATCCCTCCACGGCAGGCGCCATTCCACCAGGCCGGTTGGCAACTGAACGGTGCAGTATAGGAAGCAGGAATAAAAAATCCCCGCACGAAGCGGGGATCACAGCTTTCAATCAGAATATTGTATCTACTTATATATGGAGGTCTACTTCATACTTCCTACTTCATACTTCATACTTCCTACTTCATTCTTCCATAAACCGCATTTCCTGCAAATATGCCTTTTCGCCTTTCTGTTTTAGAAAAAGGGTGGTGCGAAAACTGCCGTTATTGGTCTGCAGCACACCGATCAGGAAATTGGAGCCATTATTTTCTCCATGATGTTTTAATTCAAAGGTTTTTACTCCTCCGGTTGAAGAAAAAAAATCCTTAATTACCATGACTGCCTGACTCCTGCTATAATTATCACTTTTTTCAGGAAGAGTGATGTCAACCCTGGAATCAAAATGCCGGGATAACTGTGTAGCATCCCCCGATTTCAATGCCACAAGTACGGAATCCAGTTCGGCACCGGTTTTAAAGGCGGATACCAGAAACATGGTAGTCAATAGGATAATTGTATAAAATGCTTTCATACCTGAACTTTTTACGGTCGCAGTATTTCAGAGGGGATCGGAATAATGACGAATACACTTCTATTACCCAAAAGTGTGCCAACTTGCAAATTCGTACTACCTCTCCTCCAGATGCCTGATTTTTACCTAGTTTTACGAACCAGAAACAAGCAGAACCGAATAAAAAATGAAAAAAGCAATTCTTATAATCATGGATGGGTGGGGCCTTGGTAAAGTGGCTTCAAGTGATGCCATCCAGCACGCACATGTACCTTTTGTCTCCGGTTTATATAAAAAATACCCACATACCACAGTAATTACCTGCGGAGAGGCAGTCGGACTTCCGGATGGTCAGATGGGAAATAGCGAAGTAGGCCACCTCAATCTGGGTGCGGGCAGAATCGTTTACCAGGAGTTGCAACGAATTAATGTAGCCATCCGGGATGGGCAGTTTCAACAGAACCCAACCCTCCATAACGCCATCCGGTATGCGAAAGAAAACAATAAACCGCTGCATCTACTGGGACTCGTCAGCGATGGCGGTGTCCATTCCCATACCAATCACCTCAAAGCAATTGTGAGTGTCTGCAAGCAGGAAGGTCTTGAAAATGTCTTTATCCATGCTTTCACAGACGGGCGTGATACCGATCCGAAAAGTGGACTATCCTATCTGACTGGTCTCCAGGCGCATCTCGATCAGACGACAGGAAAGATAGCAACCGTAAGCGGAAGGTACTATGCCATGGACCGTGATAAACGCTGGGAACGGGTAAAACTTGCCTATGATGCCCTGGTCAGAGGCATCGGAGCAACTGCTACCAATGCCCTGTCTGCCGTTCAGGCTTCTTATGACGCCAATATCACCGATGAATTTTTAAAGCCGACTATCATAACGAATGAGAAAGGTGCACCACTGGCAACCATTCATTCCGGCGATGCCGTAATCTGTTTCAATTTCCGGACCGATCGCTGCCGCGAAATCACAGAAGCATTAACACAAAAGAATTTTCCGGATCATGGAATGCATACCCTGCAATTGCATTACACTACCATGACGGAATACGACAAGACCTATCAAAATGTACAGGTGATTTTCGAAACCGATAATCTCAATAATACAATTGGAGAAATACTGGCGGCAAATGGTAAAAAACAGATCCGGATCGCAGAAACAGAAAAATATCCCCATGTCACTTTTTTCTTTAGTGGCGGACGGGAACTTCCATTTGAAGGTGAGTCGCGCATTCTGAAACCTTCTCCAAAAGTTGCCACTTACGATCTGCAACCGGAAATGAGTGCCTTTGACCTTACAGATGCCCTGCTTCCTGAAATCCAGGCAGAATCCGCTGATTTTATCTGCCTTAATTATGCCAATGCGGATATGGTAGGCCATACCGGAATTTTCCCGGCAGCCATCAAAGCAGTGGAAACTGTTGATACATGTGTTGAACGGGTTGTTACCGCTGCGCTTGAACATGGCTATACCATTTTCCTGACTGCTGACCATGGCAATGCTGACTATATGGTGAATGAGGATGGAAGTCCGAATACCGCTCATACCCTGAACCCGGTACCACTTTTTATAATTGATAAAGAATGGAGAGGTGAGATTAGTCCGGGTAAACTCGGAGATATCGCCCCCACCATCCTGACCTTTATGGGGCTTCCTGTTCCTGCTGAAATGACTGGAAACTGCCTGGCAAAACCCTAAATCTACCTATATGATAAGGAAGATCCTCTTAGTATTATTAGCAGTATTTATCCTAATGCAGGTCATACGCCCCAAACTGGATAACAAAAGCGGGGCAGTAACGAATTCCATTGCCACCATAAGCAGTATTCCTGAAGAAACAGATCAGCTCCTGCGAAGCAGTTGCTACGATTGTCACAGTAATACAACTGTTTATCCCTGGTATTCGCATATACAACCAGTTGGCTGGTGGCTGGACGACCATGTGAACGAGGGAAAGAAGGAACTCAATTTTGATGAATTCACTACTTATTCTCTCAGAAGGCAATATCATAAACTGGAGGAGGTAGTTGAACAGGTTAAAGAAAAAGAAATGCCGCTGAATTCCTATACCTGGATTCATAAAGAGGCTGACCTCACAGTAGCACAAAGACAGCAATTGACAAGCTGGGCGGACAAGCTAATGGCGGATATGAAAAGCAAGTATCCGTTAGACAGCCTTATAAAAAAATAGCAGGTTGAAAGTAATTCCATCCATATCACGATGGATCGCAGCAGCCGGACTACTCACGCTTGTGCTGCCGCTTTTTTTATCAGTGTTTCATCTGTTACACCAGCAATCGGTTAAGAATAAAATGCAGGTTGAACTGCAGGGTACTGAACTGACTACAGTATTGTTGCAACCGGAAGAACTCAGATGGATTAAACCTGAAAAGGAGATCTGGCTGAACGAAAGTTTTTTTGATGTACTCTCCATTGATTCCAGCAGTTTGCCCTGGAAAGTACTGGGCTTGTACGACCCTGAAGACACCAAACTCCATATGAAGATCATACGGCTGCTTCATAAGGAGCAAAACCAGGAAGACCGTTCCCTTCAGGCGATATCCGGTTTCTGGTCAATCTGGTACCTGCTTCCAACAGAATGGACACCCAACTTGCCAGGGATAACCGAAATAAGAGCGCGATACGGTCTAATCCGGATCAGCATTCCTGCTTGTATGCTTCCTACCGATTGTCCTCCACCTTGGTCCGCCTTGAATCAGATGTAAGCAAGGTTGTTCACTTTAAATAAGTTACATGAAAGATCACAGCACAAAAAAGGCTGGTAGAATCTTTCGACTGCTCTTATATGTAATAGTATCAGGAACAGTTCTGTTATTCTATCAGTCTACCGTTGCTCAACAAAAAAAAGATAGCACAGAAAAAATACAGGAGCTGGGAGAAGTAGTAATCTCCTTCAATAAATGGGAACAGCAATTGAATGAAGTCCCAAACAAAATCACAAAAATAAATCGGACCCAGATTCAACTGCAGCAACCACAAACGGCAGCGGATATGCTGGCTCAAAGTGGATCCGTATTCATCCAGAAAAGCCAGCTCGGAGGTGGGAGCCCTATGATACGGGGATTTGCCACTAACCGGGTTTTGCTGGTAGTGGATGGAGTTCGAATGAACAACGCCATCTACAGAAGTGGAAATCTGCAGAATGTGATTAGTATAGACCCGCTTGCACTGGAGGCGGCAGAAGTGGTGTTTGGTCCGGGCAGC
>JALOMU010000190.1 GCA_025455285.1 Flavihumibacter sp. | reverse complement strand
GCCGTGCAGCCAATCATTGACATGCTGCGCGCAAACAATGACGAAGATGCTTATCTACGACATGCGGGTAGCCTGGCATTGGCAAGAATCGGAGATGCGAAACCTGTTTTGGCCTTGGCGAGTGATACTTCCACTGCCTTGCGCATTGCAGCAGTAGTAGCCTTGCGCCGGATGGCGAATCCGGGTATCGCGATCTTCTTAAAAGACAACAATGAATTTATTGTAACAGAAACTGCCCGTGCGATCAATGATGATTTGTCTATTCCCGAAGCCTTGCCGGCATTGGGAGATTTGTTGGTGACAACCAGGTTCAAAAATGAAGCGCTGATCCGCAGAGCAATCAATGCCAACCTGAGAGTTGGAACAGAGAAAGCAATGCAAAACCTGTTGACCTATGCTGCCATGGAGGCACAGCCTGCATCGATGCGGGTGGAAGCCATCACGGCCCTGAGTACCTGGGTAAAGCCTTCGGTGCTGGACAGAGTAGATGGTAGGTTGAGAGGAGAAGTGAAACGCGATCCGGCTCCGGTTCAACAGCAGGCCGGACAGCCATTAATAACGTTAATGACTAACCGGGATGCTACTGTGAGATTGGCAGCCACCCAAGCTGTGAGTAAGTTGCAGATTCGTCCGGCTACCCAGGTGCTGGGTTCCGTGCTCAAAAAAGATACCGATCCCAAAGTGCGGAGGGCAGCCCTGTTATCATTGGCTGAGCTGAAATATGAAAACATGGGTGATGCAATCAAGCAGGCGCTTTCTGATAAAGAAAAAGAAGTACGGGTGGCGGGCATTGATATGCTGGGTAAAGCAACCTTACCAGCTGAGCTGATGGCGAGTCTCTTGTCGGAAGTTATAAATACTAAATCAACAGAAGAAAAGCAGGCGGCCTTATTGACCCTGGGTAAAGTGCCGGTGGCGCAATCGCAGCCGGTATTTGAGCAGCAGCTCAGCAAACTGGAAGCAGGCAGCTTGTCGCCGGATATCAGAATTGAACTGGAGGAAGCCATTGACAGTACCGGATCAGCTGCTTTGAAAGATCGGTTAAAAGGCATCACTGCAAAACTGGATCAGGGCAATGCGCTGGCAGCGTATGCAGCAGCCATGTATGGCGGACAGGCGGAACGTGGCAGAAGAATCTTTTATAGTAACCAGGCAGCGCAGTGTATAAGATGTCATGCAATTGATGATTATGGAGGCAATGCGGGTCCGAGGTTGAATGATATTTCCAAACGAATTACGAGGGTACAGATTCTGGAAGCCCTGGTGAATCCTGGAGCGCGACTCGCACCTGGATATGGAATGGTCACACTGAAATTGAAAGGAGGAGAAACGGTTTCGGGCATTGTTCAGGAGGAGAAAGAAAAATACCTGGTGGTAAAGTCGGGAGATGCGGCCCCGGTCAACTATGAAAAGGCACAAATCGAAAAGCGGATAGATGCTGCTTCCAGTATGCCGAATATGGGAGATATACTTTCTAAAAAAGAAATCCGGGATCTCGTGAGTTTCCTTTCAGAGTTGTAATTTGAACGATGCAAGAAGACCTGCTCATTCAGATTGGCAATAAGATTAAGGAAGTACGTAAGGCAAAGGGAATTACGGTGCAGGCCCTGGCAGATCGCGCGGAGGTAAGTAAGGGATTGATTTCCCAGATTGAGAACAACCGGGCGATCCCTTCACTGCCTGTTCTGATGAAAGTGATTTTATCGCTGCAGATTAATTTGCCTGATTTTTTTGAAGAGCTGCGGTCGGTATCAGGGGAGGCGCCGGTGTTGATTGTGAAAAAATCCGACTACCGGACGATTCAAAAAGAAGCCGACAAAGGCTTTGAATACAAACGTATACTCACGCGCACCATTGCAGGTGGAAGCACTGATATTGTATTGCTGGAATTGAAAAAAGGGGCGTCGCGGAAACGCCTGGTGCATACCGAAGCATATGAATATAAATACATCATCCGGGGCAGTTTGAAATATGAAATTGATGGCAAAGAATATTTGCTGGAAGAGGGTGATTCTATCTTCTTCGATAGGCGCCTGGGGCATCGGCTCTCTAATCCCGGTACCAGCAATACCCTGATGCTGGTGATTTATTTCTTCATAAGCCGTTAACCCTACCTTAATAATAACCTAACAGAAAAAACTTGTGTATTCCGGGGCTTTTTGTTTATTTGCTGTATATTTATACTAAACAAAAAGTTTTATATCACTAAACAACCCAACATGAATACCAAGTCCTTTGCCGTAAATGGACGGGAGTACAATCCGCCTGCTAAACCTATAGTGGTGATTTGTATGGATGGATCTGCAGATGAGTACCTGGATATCACCATGGCACATGGCAGGCTGCCGAATATCCAGAAAATGAGTGTGTCCGGTTACCGGGGTATGGTACGGGGTGCGCTGCCCTCTTTCACGAATGTCAATAATTCATCTATAGTAACCGGGGTAACTCCGGCTGTACATGGAATTTGCGGTAACTATCTCTACGATACCCAGCTGAAGCAGGAAGTGATGATGAATTCCGCGTCCTATTTGAGAAGTGGTACCATACTGGCAGCAGCAGCAGCCGCGGGTAGAAAAGTAGCAGTGGTTACAGCCAAAGAAAAACTGCGGGATATACTTTCTCATAAAATGAAAGGCATTGCGATCTCGGCTGAGAAAGCCAACCTTGCACAAATGGATACCCATGGAATTGAAAATGTGGAATCAATTGTTGGAATAAAAACACCTGCTATTTACAGTGCAGACGCAAGTCTCTTTGTGCTGAAAGCAGGGGTAGCCTTTATTAAAGCAGGATTAGCTGATTTTCTCTATCTCTCTCTTACCGATTACATGCAGCATACCTATGCGCCGGAAGCACCGGAATCACTGGCCTTCTATGAAGCGCAGGATCAACTCATTGGTGAGCTCATGGAACTGGGAGCAGTGGTGGGTGCAACCGCGGATCATGGTATGAATGCCAAGGTGAAAGCAGATGGAAGTCCGCAGGTGATATTTGTTGAAGAGATGCTGGAGCAACAATTCGGCGACCTGGGATTCCGTGTAATTTGTCCGATTACCGATCCTTATGTGAAACACCATGGAGCATTGGGTTCCTATGTAGTAGTGCACCTGGATGCAATCGAAAGAGTGGAAGAAGTAAAAAACTGGCTGATGCAACAGCAAGGTATAACCGAAGTATACGATCGGGCGATGGCAGTGCATGTGCTGGAGCAACCCGAAGACCGGATTGGAGATTTGGTAGTATTGTCTGCGCGTGATGTGGTACTTGGTCGCAGGGCCTCCTATCATGATCTGGCAGCCCTGGATGGAACCTTGCGTTCCCATGGTGGTCGCTATGAGGAAATGGTACCCATGGTGCTTTCTCATCCATTAAACCCAGCCTATCGGATCAAAGCCGGCGGCGATCCCCGCAACTTTGACATATTTGATTTTACCATCAACGGTACCATTGTTTAATCTTATCAAATCGGCTATATGAGTGCGAATACAACCCAGTTGAAAGACTGGTATGGGTATGTGGCAGGAGAAAAAATTCTGTCAGATACATTTCATGAAGTAAAATCTCCTTACGATAACCGCGTGGTTGGAAGAGTGGCGCTGGCAGGTAAAAAGGATGGCGAAAGAGCTATTGAAAAGGCCCTTGCCGGAGGTAAAAAACTGAGTCGTTTTGATCGTTATTCCATTATAGATCGCACCCGCTTATTGCTGATGGAGCGAAAGGAGGAGTTTGCACAATTGATCAGTGCAGAAGCCGGATTGTGCATCCGGGATGCAAGGTATGAGACCGGTCGCGCGCACGATGTATTGCTCTTTGCAGCAATGGAAGCACTCAAAGACGACGGTCAGATTTTCAGTTGTGATATTTCCCCCAATGGCAAAGCGCGAAAGATTTTTACATTACGGGAGCCCCTGACCTTGGCCCTTTGTATCACTCCCTTTAATCACCCACTGAACCAGGTGGTGCATAAAATAATTCCGGCGATTGCAGTAGGTACACCGGTGATTTTGAAGCCATCTGAAAAAACACCACTCACTGCTATCAAACTGGTGGAATTATTGTATGAAGCCGGATTACCTCCGTATATGTTGAGTGTGTTATTGGGTCCCACTAAGGAAATCGCAGAACCACTTACGCAGGATCCGAGAATTGAGCTGGTTTCCTTTACAGGAAGTGTGGCAGTTGGTAAACATATCGCTTCCACCGCCGGCTATAAAAAAGTTATCCTTGAATTGGGTGGCAATGATCCATTGATTGTACTGGAAGATGCAGATATGAAGCTGGCAGTAACCCTGGCGGCCGAAGGTTCTTTCAAAAACAGCGGACAACGATGTACAGCCGTAAAACGCATCCTTGTACAGGAAACTATTTATGATCGGTTTGTAGAAGAGCTGGTGAAGAAGGCCGCCGATTATGTATCCGGAGATCCTGCTGATGAAAATACCATCGTAGGTACGGTGATTGATGAAGCTTCTGCCGTTTACCTGGAATCCGTTGCAAAGGAAGCTGTGGCGATGGGTGCTAAAATTGTTTTTGGTGGCAAACGGTCTGGTGCCTTGCTGGAGCCAACTGTGATTGCCGACGTGCCTCCAACTGCGAAAATGGTTGTGCAGGAATCCTTTGGTCCGCTTGCTCCTGTGATCAAATTCAAAACCATTGAAGAAGCGATTGAAATCAGTAATTCAACTGCTTATGGTTTGTCTTCCGGTGTAGTTACCAATAATATGCAACATGCGATCCGGTTTGTAAAGGAATTACGAATGGGTACGGTAAACAT
>JALOMU010000189.1 GCA_025455285.1 Flavihumibacter sp. | reverse complement strand
ATTTTAAGAGGACGTTTTCCGGTGAATGGGGCAACTGTAGTAGCGGATACGAATGTATTGGCGAAGCAAAATGTGCTTGCAGTTATCCCTGGTGGAGGATTTAATTATGTGGTGAATGGAAGTTTGAATCTGTTTGGTGGAGTGCATCGTGGATTTGCACCTCCGAGAACCAAGGATGCCATCACGTCTACTGGAATGGCAATAGATTTGGATGCAGAGAAGAGCTGGAATTTTGAATTGGGATTACGTTTCAATCATGCTAACTGGATTGAGGGAGAGCTAACCTTCTTCAGAATGGACTTTGACAATCAGATTATTCCAATTTCGCAGTCGAGCGGTAATACCAATGCAACCGGACTCGCCAATGGTGGTAAAACTGCCCACACTGGAGTTGAAGCTGCTGTGCAACTGGATTTTGGTAAGGCTTTCAACTGGAAACACAGCCTGCAGGTGGGTTCAAATTTCACCTATGTAAATAGCGTGTATTCAGCTGATCGTTTTATCACCAGTGGAACAGAAAAAATCAACATCCGCGATAACAAACTGCCTTATGCACCTTCCTTTATCTGGAATGGTACAGTAGGATTTGAGTCTAAAGGCGGACTGGGAATTCGGTTCTTTGCCAATTATGTAAGTGAGCAGTTTGCGGATGAGTTGAATACAGTGGCGCCATCTGCCAATGGACGTATAGGTCGCATTGATAGCAGAATGGTGTTTGATGGTACCGCCTATTATCAGTTGAACAAAAAAGTTAATTTTAATATCAGTGCCAAAAACCTGAGTGATAAGAGATATATCGCGAGTCGCAGGCCCGAAGGAATCAGAGTTGGTATGCCGGCCTTTGTGACAGCGGGGGTGGAGCTGACGCTTTGATGTGAGACGTCAGACGTGAGACGTGAGAAGGAAGAAATTACGAGACCTGTGTGTAACACAGGTCTTTTGTATTATATTGGGGTGTAAGGAAATTCTATGAAAAGAATATTGGAGGTATTATTTGCTTTGGTGTGGTTGATAAATGGGTTGTATTGTAAAGTGTTGAACGGTGTTCCAAGGCATGAAGCGATTGTAGCAAGGGTGCTGCAATTGCAGGAAGCAAGGGTGCTAACCCTGCTAATTGGATTATCAGAAATTGGAATTGCGATATGGATAATTAGTCGGTTTCAATCCAGGCTGGCAGCAATTGTTCAAATGGTGTTGGTCGCCACTATGAATTTGCTGGAATACTTGTTGGCCAGGGATCTTCTGCTGTGGGGCAGTTGGAACAGTGTATTCGCGCTACTCTTTATTGCGTTTATTTATTTTACTGAATTTGTGATCGGCAAACCAGTAGCAACCAATTCCTAGCATGATGCAATTCCTCAAATCCCACCCATTTGCTGTAGAAGCCTATTTTGATTCTTCGGTAGTGCTCAGTTTTGCTGTTCCGAAAGAGCAACTGATTCAACTGATACCTCCCTGCCTGGAGCTGGATCTGCTAAAGGAGCAATATGGATTCATTGCAGTAGCGATGGTGCAAACCAGACAATTGCGGCCCAAAGGGTTTCCCGCATTTATGGGAAATGATTTTTTTCTGATCGGTTACCGGATTTTTGTTCGTTATAAAACTAGCGAAAGAAAACGTTTGCGGGGCTTGTATATTCTGAGATCTGAAACAGATAAAAAAAAGATGGAGTGGCTGGGTTCGATCTTCACGCAATACAAGTACCACACAATTGATATCAGGCTTCAACGGGAAATGGATACTCAACTTATACAGTCTGATTCATCCGGATTACAGGTAAGGTTCAGACGGGTTGAACAGGAAATACCATTGCCTATACATTCACCATTTACCGACTGGAAAGAAGCCCGGAGATTCGCCGGTCCCTTACCTTTTACATTCAGTTACCTCGAAACAGAAAAGAAAGTATTGATAGTTGAAGGAGTAAGAAACAACTGGACTCCCAAACCTATCCAGGTGTTGGAGTATGAAATACCTTTCCTGGAAACCCTTGGTGTAGAAACTGCGGTATTGGCGAATGCATTTGAGATAACAGAAATTCCGTACTACTGGAAAAAAGGGAAAAAAGATATATGGAGCTAAACAGGAAACCTTACCAGGGAGTTTGGAATATTGTTCGGTTTAACTGGCCCTTCTATGTAGTTGCCGGTACTGTAATCCTGTTGGTGATTGGAATAGCTGGTTATTTTTCCGGATTGATTTTTTATTTCCTGCTGGCAGCTGCTTTGGCAGCATTAATTGGAATGCTTGTTTCGCTGGTGGTATCTCATTATATCTATGATCGTTCGGGGTTATATAATTTTGAATGGCTGGACAGATTGAATTTTCCAAAAGCTGGATCTGCACTCACTGTGAATGCCGGTTTTGATGAAACCACGGAGATTCTGCAACATAAATTTCCATCCCTCCGATTTACGATGGCGGATTTTTATGATGCACGGCTACATACTGAACCTTCAATTGAAAGAGCAAGAAAAATCTATCCGCCTAAGCCGGAATTTCAAAAGGTAAATACATCTGATTTGCCTTATGGTGATCAGCAATTTGATATAATATTTGTACTTCTTTCCGCCCATGAAATAAGAAATCCAAAAGAACGTGTTTTATTCTTTTCAGAGTTGAAACGGGTGCTTTGTGAAGGTGGAAAAATAATTGTTATGGAGCACCTGCGGGATCTGCCAAACTTCATGGCCTACACCATTGGATTTTTTCATTTTCATTCTCACGCTTCCTGGAAAAAATGTTTTGAACTGGCCGAACTGAAACTGGATCGGGAGGAAAAACAAACAGCTTTCATCAGCTTATTCATACTGACAAAAAAATGATTCAGCAAATTCAAATCGTAGGAATCGCGCTTATACTACTGGCACTTTTACACCTGATTTTTCCAAGGTATTTCAATTGGAAAAAAGAACTGGCAGGTTTGAGTGTCATTAATCGTGAAATGATGATTGTTCATACTTTTTTCATTGCATTAACGGTGCTATTGATGGGACTCTTATGTATTACAAGTGCAAATGAACTTACTGAAACAACTTTAGGAAAAAGACTGGCTGCTGGTTTCGGTTTGTTTTGGTTTATCCGATGGATTGTTCAGTTTACAGGATATTCTTCTGTGAACTGGAAAGGAAAAAGATTTGAAACAGCAGTACATGTTTTTTTTAGCCTGTTCTGGATTTATATTGCTAGCCTATTTGGCTTTGTGGCCTTTTCCTGATGAATTCAATCAGGATAATAGTTGGGCCAGCTTATCGCGGTAACTTCTGCCGATAGGGATGGTGTGGCCATTGATTTCTGCTTCTTCAGCAGTAAAGGAATCAATTTTGGAGATGGAAATAATGAAGGATCGATGCACACGGAGAAACTGAGAAGGTGGCAGGCGGCTTTCAATTTCAGCAGTGCTCATTTTGGTGAGGTATTCGGTATTAGTGGTGACGAACCGGATGTATTCCCGCTGGCTTTCAATAAAGAGAATTTCGGAAAGCAGGATTTTGATTTTTTTCTTTTGAACAGAAATGAAAAGAAAATCTTTTTCAGGCCCTGGTATACCGCCGGGGGTATTCTTATCATTGTTTTGCCTCACCTTATTCACAGCAGCGATAAAGCGATCGAACTCTATAGGTTTTAATAAATAGTCAACTACATTTAATTCGAATCCTTCTACTGCATATTGGTGATAAGCCGTGGTGATGATAACCTGGGGTCGCTTTTGTAAGGTTCGCAGAAAATTCATGCCTTTTAACCTGGGCAGGTGGATATCTAGGAATATAAGATCTATCGATTCTTTCTGTAAGAACTCGGTTGCCAGCAAGGCGTTTTTGAAATGACCTTTGTATTCCAGGGAAGGCAATTGATCAATATAATCAATCAGGATCTTTGCTGCCAGTGGCTCATCTTCTATAATAATACAGGAAATACTAGACATGCGTTTTGGTATTAATGTACAGGTGAGCAGTGAATACAGTCCCATCTTTTTTATAAGCAAGTTTGTAATCTGTATATAACAATTCCAGTTGCCTCCGGATATTCGATAAGCCAATGTTTTCTTTTATTGGCGTTTCTGGTGAATAATCTCCTGTAGAATTCTGAACAATAAAATTGAGCTGGTCGTTAAATACTGTTAATCTAATGCGGACAAAAGGAGCTTCTATTGTTTCCGCGCTTCCATGTTTAAATGCGTTTTCAACCAGGGGAATTAATAAAAGTGGCGGAATGCGGGTTGATTGTTGTTGTATATCAATATCAAATCGGATGGAGAGTTGTTCATCGTAGCGCAGTTTTTCCAATGAAATATAATCCTGTATAATTTGTACTTCCTTCTCAACTGGAATGAGTGGTGTATTGGTTTCATATAACATGAACCGAAGGATTTTGGATAGTTGCATAACGGAACTCGCGGTTCTGTCAGACTTCTGTAAGGCTAGTGCGTATATATTATTAAGGGTATTAAATAAAAAGTGTGGGTTGGTTTGTGATTTAAGGTAATTCAGTTCAGCTGCCTGTTTAGCAAGCTGCAATTGTTTAGCCGTTGACTTTAGTTGTGTATAGCGATAGAAATGCCGGATGATGGAAATGTACAGAAATCCTCCGAGGCTATTTGCCATGTGATCACCTAATGACATTGAATTTTCCGGACTTCCAAGCGGTGTATGGATACCTATTCCGATCCCTAGATATCGCCACAGACTGGCACCAGCGGTAAAAAGAAAAATGGTTAATAAAATAGCCGGTATTGCCTGTAGAATTCCTTTTCTTATGTAGGGAAGCAGGTATTCAT
>JALOMU010000188.1 GCA_025455285.1 Flavihumibacter sp. | reverse complement strand
CAGGGTTTGCTTTATCTAATTGATGTCCTTGTTCTTCTGGTGTGCAGTCTTGTGTCTTTTGAGAGCGTGTTCCTCTCTGAACACATGTTTCTTTCTTCTAATCTCCTGATAGGCCTATTTGATGTCTTCATCAACTAAAGGCTGCTCATCTTCGATCTTTAACCCTTCCATAGCGAGTATTTCCATTTCTTCCTGTTATAGTTCCTCAAGTTTTTGCCAAATGTCAGCATCAACGAAATCAGCAATGTTTTTACCATTGTAAATTTCAGGGACAGCATCGTACTTCCATTCTTCAGGAATAACATAGTGCTATTGGAGTGGGATATTGAAAACTCCAGCACCTCCATTTTCTTCTTCTATTTTCCTGATGTTTTGCCTTTCGACTTTCAATGAAAAATCTACAGTCACAGGAGGTCTTTCAATGTTATCTCTCTTCTTAGGTTGGGCAACATAGATTCCATTCAAAAAGTTTTACTCAGACTTGAGCTTGTATTTCTCAGGAATGGTCTGCTTAAGAGTCATAACTGCTTCACAAGCCTTGCCGACAGCCTCTTCAATTCCTTGTTTGTGCAATGTGCTAATCTCAATAGTCATCAAGTTGTTTTCTTCAATCCACTGTTGGATAGCCTGTTGCTTGTCTGCGGGCAACTAGCTGACTCTCTTCAAATCAGTTTTGTTAAAAACAACCAGCACGGGTTTGTTTTTAAAGAGAGGTTTAATAGTGTGGAAAAGGTGAATCTGCTCCAAAACTGAATAACCGCATTGCTCTGAAGGGTCCACCATGTAAATAACGCAACTCTTCAAGTGTGCCAAAGCAGTAATTGACTGCATCTAGATTGTATTCATCTCCTCAAGCTGATGGTCCAGAATTCCGGGAGAGTCGATCACTTGATATCTTAGATTGTTGTGTTCAGTGTGTCCGATGTAGAGGGCCTTGGTGGTGAAAGGGTAAGGCTGCACTTCTACGTTGGCTCTGCTGACGCAATTGATGAAGCTGGATTTGCCCACGTTGGGGTAGCCAGTGATCAAGATGGTCCTTTCATAGGGGTTGATGGTGGGTAGACGGGCCATATGTTTTCTCACTTCCTCTAGATAGGCGAGGGAAGAAGCAATTTTTCGAATCATAGTGCACATCCTTCCCAGAGCAGCTCTTTTGAGCGATTTGCAGCGATAGAGGGAATCCGCATATTTTACTAGCTTGAGGTAGTCTCTGCTCATATTTTCAATCATATTCTTAGTTGCCTTCACATGACCCAAGGCCAACTTGTAATGGTCTTTATCATAAAGTACATTGAAAAGATCTCCGTAGAAGGGATGAATATCCTAGACTTTGGGGAAGTTTTCCAAAATGTTGACTAGCCTCTAGTTGATGGTGTCTTGGCAAAATTTGACCTGAGTAAAAAGAGAGGTACTTTGCGCATGTAGAAGGATCTGATTCGGGAGATAGCGTAGCCGGGGTGGACGACAGTGGGGGTTTTCCTCTGGGTTTTTGAGAGGACGATGTTGATCATTTCGGTGGCAGGTGCAATCGGTTTGTTACTGGCCAGTCCAATTCTGGCAGCATTGATGGTCATTATTCAGGAAACTTATATCCGGAAAATGGAAGTCCCTACGAGCCGTAGAGATAAAGATGAAGCAGCCGAATAGCGACTGCTTCTCTTTTTCATTCATCAAACCACATGAGTGGGAAATTGTCAAAAGAATGCTCAATTCCTAACGCGCTCCCGTACCCGAAATCTGACCGCTGCATTTTTTTTATCTGAAGCAGATAAGCGTACTTCATACTTATCCCGTCCTGAACTTACTGTCATCAATGCCGTATTAGGAGGTATGCTGCCTAAATTGTCTGCATACATAATGAGTTCATACACTTCTCCCGCAACCGCTTTCACGGTTACACTCAGGGCCTGGTTGGTGAGTCGCTGCTGATACAACAACAACCGATCGTTCAGAAAAATCGTTACCGTGTCGTTGTCAATTTCCGCATTGTCGTAGAGATCAATTTTAATAGTCGGACTATCTAATACCAGCGTCTGAACCAATTCCGTTGTACGCTGCTTTACCTTAAGCAGGCTTTGCTGGTTCACGAGTTGAGAAGAATCGGTTAGGGAGGTCGGGAAATCAGGCTGGAACTCCTTGAATAAGGTGATTTTGCCAGCGGGACAAGGCCTTTTGCTTTCGGCTTCCACCCCGGTCCAGCTTCCTGATAGAGCATCCCTGGTCTGCTCTTTTGTATAGATTAATTCATAGGTTTTCGTACATACTACACAGTCGTAAGGTATCTGAACTTCCAGCAACTGATCTTCTTTAAGGATCAGTTTTTTATCGGTTGCATTATAGGTGCCTTTAAAATGGTGTTTGACAAAACGGGTTTTGTCATAGTAATCAAATGCATATCCCTCAACATTTGTTCCATTGCTTATTAACTGTATTTCCAGTTTATAAACAGGAAAACAGCCTCCCGGTTCCTGGGTTAGCGATCCTCTCCATATCCCGGTCAGGTCCTGCGCATTAATAATTAAATGAAACAGTATCCCGGCAACTGTAAAAAGCGCTCTCATTCGCGCTGGAATTTAAACACGACCATCGCATTTTTCTGCTCAGTGGAAGTAATCCGCACTTCATACTGTTTGGTTCCTGCTTTTACAATCATGAGCGATGTATTAGGTGGAATCTCACCCAGGTTTTCTGCTACCATTACCAGTTCCACATAATCGTTTTCCTGCTCCAGGTCTATTTCCACTACGATGGGAGAGAGGGATAACATTTTACGTGATACCACCTGGCGGTTATTAAGGTACACAGAAACCGTATCCTTATCTATGGTGCCATTGTCGTAAAGGCTAATGGAAATCTTCCGGGTAGTTACGGTAAAGGTTTTTACTACTTCATTTGCCCGTTCCTTAAGCACCGGAGGCACCACTACAGGAGCTACCGGCCTCCTGATTTCTTCTTGTGGCAAAGGAGCAGGAGAAGGTTCAGGTGTTTTTTCCTTCTCAACCGGAGGTGTTGGTTTAACTGGTGGCTTTACCGGTTTAACAGGCAGGGGTGGCTGCTTTTGTGCTGGCGGCCTGGATGGCGGCGCTTCATTGATCCGGATATTTTCTTCTGCCTTCGGCTTTTTTTGACGATCCGCCAGGAAAGGTTCCAGGTAAAAATCAGAGGTGGGCACTTTTCTCAGGAATACCGTGCCTCGCCCGCAATCGGAAGAGTCCCGGGTATTCATACTCACATAAGTGCCTTCCAAAAATTCTTCGTTTCCATTTCGGGTATACTGCAGGAAACAAGTCATTATACAGGCATCATTTCCCTGCCGCATCCGGACATCCACAATCTTCAATTCCTCCAGGTAAACTTTTTTGGTACCCGTATGAATGGAACCCTTTGCGTCGGCCTTACCATAAAATTCTGTGGTTTTATAAGAATAAGTTACACCCTTGAAGTTTTTACCCTCCTGCAGTAACTGTACTTCAAACCGATACCGGTCTTCCAGGTTGAGCATTTGTAAGGACCGGTTGTTCTGACGGAAATGTCCCCGCCAGACCCCGCTGATATCCTGTGCGCTTCCAACCTGAGCCGTAATTATCCAAACCAAGAACGTAAAAATCAATTTCATGAATTCCTGTTAGTCGTTCAATTTAAGAAAAAAGGGTCCTCAATTATGTACCGATCAACCAGTTATTGTGGCAATAGTTCGTTAATTTTGCAATCCTTTCAACTCGTTCGTAGGAGTTGCAAAGTTAAAACACTGTACAACCAATGATCAAAATTCATTTTCCGGATGGAGCCCAGCGCGAATATGCACCCGGTACTTCTTCACTTGACATCGCCAAATCCATAAGCGAAGGCCTCGCACGTAAAATTCTGGCTGCCAGCGTTAACGGACAGGTGTGGGACCTGAATCGCCCGATTTATCAGGATGCCACCATAAAATTTCTTTCCTGGGAAGAAAAAGATGCGAAAAGCACTTTCTGGCATTCTACTGCTCACCTCATGGCTGAGGCAATTGAAGTTCGTTTTCCCGGGGTTAAATTCTGGGTTGGACCTCCTGTTGAGAATGGATTTTACTATGATATTGATTTAGGAGGCAGGCCGCTTCATGAAGAAGATCTGAAGGCGATTGAATCCAAAATGAAGGAGCTGGCGAAACAAAACAATCCCTTCCTCCGGAAGGAAATCTCAAAGGCCGATGCGATCGCCTATTTTGAAGAGAAAGGAGACGAATATAAACTTGACCTGCTTCAAAACCTGCAGGATGGTGAGATTACATTCTATACCCAGGGAGCATTTACGGATCTCTGCCGCGGACCCCATATCCCGCACACCGGCTTGATCAAAGCAGTGAAGCTCACCAATATTGCAGGGGCTTACTGGAAAGGGGATGAGAAAAATAAAATGCTCACCCGCGTTTACGGTGTAAGTTTTCCCAGCCAGAAAGAGTTGGATGAATACCTGGCAATGCTGGAGGAAGCTAAAAAACGGGATCACCGCAAACTTGGAAAAGAGCTTGGGATCTATACTATGGACGATGATGTGGGTCAGGGATTGATCATGTGGATGCCCAACGGTACCATCATTATTGAAGAACTGGAAAAACTGGCTAAAGAAACTGAAGAAGCTGCTGGTTACCATCGGGTAGTTACTCCGCATATCGCCAAAGAAAGCATGTACCTCACCAGTGGTCACCTTCCGTATTATGCCGATAGCATGTATCCGCCGATGGAACTGGAAGGAGAGAAGTATTACCTGCGCGCGATGAACTGTCCGCACCACCACAAGATTTTTGCAGCGGAG
>JALOMU010000187.1 GCA_025455285.1 Flavihumibacter sp. | reverse complement strand
GCTGGATCGTCTACCGGTACTATTTTCATGCTATTCATTTATGATCCTTGCCTAAAAATGGCAAGTTAAAACGAACAGGCCTATTTTTCTTTCTTTTTACCACTGGTGTGGTTTGCTGATACTCCCAATAATAAATTTTTAACAAAATGAGGAAATAGGAAATCAGGAGCGGACCAAAAATAAGTCCGGGTAACTGAAAGAATTTTAATCCCATTATTACCCCTAATACCGTTACGATAGGATGAGTATCTGCCATACGTTTGGCGAGCAGGAAACGTACCACATTATCCACGCTGCCCATGATAATGGCTCCCCAGCCGATCAGGAAAAACCCTTGTCCGATATGACCGGTGGCCATCAGGTAGATAGCCGCTGGGATCCAGACGATGGCGCAGCCTACAATAGGAATAATGGAGGCAAAACCGGTGATAATGGCCCAAAAACCAGCCTCTGGCAGATGAATGACTTTATAGGCTGCGTAGCCGGTTAAGCCCTGTGCAATGGCGATCATCGGTATACCTACGGAATTGCTGAAGGTTTGTGCCACCAGTTCACGTCCGAAGATTTCAATTTTCTGACGGGGAAAAGGCAGGTAAAAAATAATGGCCGCTTCCATCCGGTTTACATTCATGATCATGAAGTACAGGAAAAAGTACATCATGGTAATAGTGCTGAAAAAATTCAGACTGTTGTTCAGCACTGCCGTCATGAGATTGGTGGCATTGGTCTGGATTTTCTCCATATTGGAAGGCGATAGCAACTGAACTCCGAATTGTTTGGAAACCTGCGTATCAAATTTTTTTAGGGTTTGAAAAATAAGGTCCGGATTTTCTAAAAAGCCTCCTATTTTTTTATATACCATCGTGATAAAGAGAGTCATAGGGCCCATGATGATGATCAGGGTCATCAGGATAATGAATACGGCAGTGATGGATTTTCCCCACCCTTTTTTCTTGGTCAGGTATTCAACTATTGGCTTGCTCAAAACATAAAACATGACTGCTCCAAGGAATGCTGTAAAAAACTGGATCAGGCTATACAGGAGCATCAGGCCAAATACAATAATGATGGCCAGAAAAAAATACCGGTTGATTTTGTGGTCCTGCCTTATTTCCATGTTGGGTGTGTTTGTCCGTTTGGAAGTTGTAATTTTAAACAAGTTAGTTCTATAAAACAGTATGCCATGAGTGACCAGTCAAAATTTATCGCAGGATTATTACTTGGGGCCGCTGCCGGTGCTGCCCTGGCTTACCTGCTGACAAGTGATAAGGGAAAAGAAATTGTAGAAGAAATCAAAACAGCAGCGGCGGAAGCCGGTGAGGAAGTAAAAGCCGCAGCCGGAAAGATAGAAGCGGAATTGAATGAAGCGCTGGAAAAAGGTAAACAATGGGCGAGCGATTTACAATCGCGAACTGATTCCTTCACCTCCTGAATGATTTATTATGAGCGAAGCACAGGAACCCGGGTATTTCGAAAAGTTGGAAAACCAGTTCCAGGACTATATCAATAACCGAATCTGGCTGGTTAAACTGGAGGCTACGGAAAAAGCGGCCCGTTTAACCTCCCTGGCATTGATAATGCTTGTAGTTGCTGGTCTTGCTTTTTTTGTGCTATTATTCATCAGTCTGATGGCAGGGTATTATTTTGCAGAGCTTACCGGTAGTTTATTTTACGGCTTCAGTATTGTTACGGGGATTTATATTCTACTGCTGGTGCTTGTGCTTGTTTTTCGTAAAAACTATATTGGTCCTTTTCTGATCAATATGCTTATCCGACTTTTTTTAGAGAAAAAAAATGACGACGATGAAAGAGAATCGGGCACATCATAAAGATTATTCTCATATCAGCAATCTTGCCGAACTGACTGCGCATACCCGTGAATTGCGGGCAACGGTCCGGCACCAGGAACGTATTTTACGGGAGCAGGTAAAAGCCCTTCCTTCTGAAGCTGTTAAGGCAGGCACGAGTCGGCTTTTTTCCAGCAAGCCAGGAGGAGGGATTGGTTGGCAGGGAGCGCTCACCGGTGTAGCAGTTACAGCCGGAACTGCCCTACTGGGCTCTTTTCTGACTAAAAAAGCGACGGCGGCAATTGCGGGTAAGGCAGGGATTGGACTGGCCAAATCCGGTTTGGTTGCCCTGGCACCAGTATTGCTAAAACTGCTTACCAGAAAGAAACGTACTAGTTAAACATCTTTCCCATCATTTTTTTATCGTGGCCGTATATATCGTCGCGGAAGTTAAGCCGGCCTTCCCGGTCAACCCATGCGGTGAAGTATCCGATAAAAACGGGTACTTCTTTTTTTAAGGTTACAAATCTTTCCTTCCCGGCATTCATCGCTTTGTCAATTGCAGCATCTGTCCAGCTACTATCTGACCGTAATAGCCAGGTTGCCATCCATACGGGTTCTGCAATCCGGATACAGCCATGACTGAATGCGCGTTTATCCTGCTTGAATAGGTTTTTGCTTGGAGTATCATGCAGGTAAATACTGAAATTGTTAGGGAAGAGGAACTTTACAAGTCCGAGTGAATTCTGAGGACCGGGTTTTTGGCGAACCTGCCCGTTTCCATATTGTTCCATATTGTTCCGCCTGAGGTAGGAGGGGTCTCTGGCAATAGCAGGAAGCACTTCTTTTTTCAGAATGCCTGGCGGCACATTCCAATAGGGACTGAATACCACGTATTTCAGATTACCGGTAAAGATAACCGTGTTATTGGTGGCAGTGCCGACAACAACATTCATGTTATGTGCATACTGCCCGTTTTCATATACATGGAGCTTGAATTCGGGAATATTTACCAGGATATAATCCGACGCTGGTTCACGGGGAACCCAACGGATCCTTTCCATATTAACAAGGATTTGCCGGATGCGGTAATCAAGGGGTTGGCTCAGTTCGCGCAGCGTGCTGCCGCCAATAACGCCATCTTCTTTAAGGCCATATCGCAACTGAAACTTTTTTATAG
Source organism: Flavihumibacter sp. (assembly GCA_025455285.1). Classification (GTDB taxonomy): domain Bacteria; phylum Bacteroidota; class Bacteroidia; order Chitinophagales; family Chitinophagaceae; genus Flavihumibacter. Next base: position 4,495 of record JALOMU010000187.1, on the reverse strand, counting down.
CCAGCTCCAGGCTTTCGTCGAAAACATTTCCGGAATCGGCAACCGGTAAATCGCCCAATAAAAAGAGTTTGTTTTTCAACTGGATGATGGCTTTTCCGGTGTCTCCCCTAATCAGTTTTTTGGCTGTTATATCGAGTGGGGTCCAGGAACTAAGCCGCTGGATTTCATAATATTTTTTAAGTTGATCGCGCAGCAATGCATATTGACGGTTTACTGGTTCATAGCGGTTGATATCCTTTCCTTTTTCCTTCACCAGGGTATCGAGCATAGAGAGTATATCCACCCGCTTGCGCGGAATATACCAGTTCAGATCACGGGCATTTAGCTGGCGGTCGCCCATATAAGCCTTGGCAGCATATCGAAAAAACTGCAATGTGAGTTGCCATTCAACCCGCTGACGGGCTGAGTCGGGCACGGTTCTCATACCATTGGCCTGAACCGAATCAGCCCAGGCTTGCAGGTAGGGATTATAAATGGAGCTATCCCGGCTATATTCCAAATAATTTGCCTGCAGGTTCCAGAAATGGAGTGCCTGTTCAGCCACACCTGTACTGTCAAACCAGGCGAACTGATAATTACGTTGGTTGTAAAAATTACGGACAAGTTGCCGGGCAGTATCTGGCATGGAGCGTTCGTCCAGGAACTTTTCCAGTGATGCGCTATCGAAAAACAGGGTGGAGAAGGCGTTCTGGCCGGTGATGGCTGTATCGCGGATAGCAGGGGACTGGCCATTGGCCGAAGGCTCCTGGCAGGCCGAAAGCAGGCTTAAAAAAGAGATTGTTATCAAAAAAAAGGACAGCCAGCATGAGCTGGAAAGGTATCTTTGGCGCCGATTCATAAAGGGAATAAGTCAATGGTTGGGGGTAAAGGTAGGAATCCTTCAATTTCCTTTTGGAAATGATGGATTTTAGCTGCCAACCCTTACCTTTGCGGCAAAATTCGAAAACCTCACCTTAAAAGGTCTTCATATATGTCAACGAAAGGAAAGATCAAACAAATCATCGGGGCCGTACTGGACGTGCAATTCGATGGCAAACTGCCTGAAATTCTCAATGCGTTGGAAATTAAACGCCCCAATGCGGATCCGCTGGTGCTGGAAGTACAGCAACACCTGGGTGAAGACAGCGTACGCTGTATTGCTATGGACGGAACCGAAGGACTGGTACGTGGAATGGAAGTAGTTGACACCGGTAAGCCTATTGCCATGCCAATTGGAGATGGTATCTACGGTCGTCTGTTTAATGTAACCGGTGATCCTATTGATGGATTGCCTGCAGTTGATAAAACAAATGGTCGCCCGATCCACGCTAAACCACCACTTTTTGAAAACCTCAGCACTTCAACTGAAGTACTCTATACAGGTATTAAAGTAATTGACCTGATCGAGCCCTACGCAAAAGGTGGTAAGATTGGTTTGTTCGGTGGTGCAGGTGTAGGTAAAACCGTATTGATTCAGGAACTGATCAACAACATCGCCAAAGGACATGGTGGTTTATCCGTATTCGCTGGTGTAGGTGAGCGTACCCGTGAGGGAAATGACCTGATGCGTGAAATGATCGAGGCAGGTATCATGAAATATGGTGAAGCCTTCAAACATAGCATGGAAGAAGGTGGATGGGACCTTGAAAAAGTAAACCTGGAAGAACTGAAAGAGTCCAAAGCGACTTTCGTATTCGGACAGATGAACGAACCTCCCGGGGCTCGTGCACGTGTGGCTCTTACTTCCGTGATGGTGATGGTACCGGAAAAGGAAAAGACATCCTGTTCTTCGTTGATAATATCTTCCGTTTCACCCAGGCAGGTTCCGAAGTATCGGCGTTGTTGGGACGTATGCCATCTGCTGTGGGATACCAGCCTACACTGGCTACAGAAATGGGATTGATGCAGGAGCGAATCACATCTACTAAAAATGGTTCTATTACCTCCGTACAGGCGGTATACGTACCGGCGGATGACTTAACGGATCCCGCTCCGGCAACTACTTTCGCGCACCTGGATGCAACTACGGTACTGAGCCGTAAAATTGCTGACCTTGGTATCTATCCGGCGGTGGATCCACTGGATTCAACCAGCCGTATCCTGACTCCCCTGATTGTTGGTGATGCCCATTATAATACTGCTAACCGCGTGAAGTTGATCCTTCAGCGTTATAAGGAACTGCAGGATATTATTGCGATCCTTGGTATGGATGAGTTGAGCGATGAAGATAAAATGACTGTACAGCGCGCCCGTAAAGTACAGCGTTTCCTTAGCCAGCCCTTCTTTGTGGCTGAGCAGTTCACTGGTCTGAAAGGAGTATTTGTTAGCATCGAGGATACCATTCGCGGATTTAATATGATCATGGATGGTGAAGTGGATGAGTATCCGGAAGCTGCTTTCAACCTGGTAGGTACCATTGAGGACGCAATTGAAAAAGGTAAGAAGCTCCTGGCACAGGCACAGGGATAAGACAGGAATTGTTCCGAATCATTGAAACGAACGTATGAACTTAGAAATATTGACCCCAGAACGCAAGCTCTATTCAGGTGATGTGTACGGAGTACAGTTACCTGGTGTGGACGGACTGTTTGAGGTTCTCGAAAAACACGCACCAATGGTAAGTGCGCTCAAGGCAGGTAAGCTGAAAGTGTTGAAAGACAAACAGCAAGCTGATACCGAGCAGTATTCCATCCAGGGTGGCTTTGTGGAAGTTTTTCAGAACAAGGTGACCGTTTTAGTGGAAGGGGCCATACCTATGAATGATTAACACCAAGTGTCTTTTGGAATAACTAATCCCGCAGTTAACAGCTGCGGGATTTTTTTTCGGTTACTGGTTGCAGCTATATTTTCAATTTTATACTCTTGTAAGAAAAGGCCATATGAAGAAACACCTGTTTTTGCCTTTCCTTATTCTTTCGGGCTTCAACAGTTATACACAACCGAAACGGGTTAATGCGGAAACTAAAATTGAATCGGTAACCGTCTTTCTGAAAGGAGCGGAGGTAAAGAGAGCCGGAACAGTTGCAGTGCCAACTGGTAAGTCAGAACTGGTATTACAGGGAATCTCTACGGATATTGAATCGCCCAGTGTTCAGGTAAAACTGGAAGGAGATCTTACCATTCTTTCCGTGGGTGTTCGAAAGAATTTTTTGCAGGAGGAAAAGATACGTGAGGAAGTAAAGCAATTGCAGGATCAGATTGATGGCATAGAAGAAAAGCAAGCGCGCCAGCGCAAAACCCTGGAAGTTTTGAAGCAGGAAGAAGCCATGCTCGTGAGAAACCAGGAATTGAAATCTGGAACAGTGGCTGTTAAGCCGGCTGATCTGAAAGCAGCGCTGGATTTCCAGCGGGAGCGGTTGGAAGAGCTGTATAATAAGCAGCTGGAAATTGAAAAGAGCCAGGTGAAACTGGAAAAGGACAAACAGTCTTTGCGGAATCAGGCCAATGAGATGAACAGTGTACGAAACCTGGCAGTTAATGAAATTTATGCAGTAGTGGAATCTCGCCGTGCCGGGACTGTTCCTTTATCTGCGACTTACCTGGTAAACAAAGCAGGATGGCATCCTTCTTATTCGATAGCGGTAAAGGATATCAGCTCTCCGCTGGACATTCAGTTTGTGGCGAATGTGTATCAGTCGAGCGGAGAAGTGTGGAAAGACATTAAGCTGGCTTTGTCAAGTGGAAATCCGTCTCAAAATAATGAGAAGCCGCAGCTGGAGCCCTGGTATTTGAGGTATATGACCCCGGGTATGAGTTCCGGCCAGTTCAGGAACGTTCTAAATGGAACAACTGTGCAGGGCAGGGTAGTGGATGAACGCGGGGTGCCTGTAACAGGAGCAACTATACTGGTAAAAGGAAGTTCAACGGGAACGACAGCAGATGCAAACGGTTATTTTTCGTTGAGTGCTGTTTCGAGAGGAGCTACCCTGGTGGTTAGCAGCGTCGGATACCAGGCAAGGGAGATGATTTTCACAGGTGGGTTCCTAAGTATTCCATTGGCCTTTCAGGAGAATGCATTGCAGGAAGTGGTCGTGACGGGATATGGTGTCACAAGCGATGCCCTGGAAGGACAAGTTGCAGGTGTTCAACGGAGTAAACGGGAAATTTCCCCCAAGCCCCTTGAAATAACCACCATCTACCAACCCACCACCACCAAATACGAAATCAAAGAAATTTATACCATCCCCAATGATGGTAAAGTAAATACCATTGATGTGAAGAAATCTTCGCTGCCGGCAGTGTATGAATATTATTCCGCACCTAAACTGGAGGAGGCGGCCTATCTGACCGCCCGACTCACGAACTGGCAGGAGCTGGAGTTGATGGCCGGTGAAGCCAACCTGTTTTTTGAAGGCACCTTCCTGGGCAAGAGTTTTATAGACCCCGCACTGGCGGAAGATACTCTTTATCTGTCACTCGGCCGGGATGCGAATGTGATAGTGAAACGCACGCTGGTAAAGGATTTCAGCTCGAAACGATTCATGGGTGGAAACAAATCGGAAAGCAAACAATTTGA
>JALOMU010000186.1 GCA_025455285.1 Flavihumibacter sp. | reverse complement strand
CTCGTCATCGCCTTCATCCACGACGAAAAACTACCACTTATTCTTATACATTGCCTTTGATTCGATAATAAGGATGCTGCCAAGCGTGAAAATGCCGGTAAGCCCCGTTCTCAGTTCATCGTGAAAAAAGATGTTCGCATCTATCCCGATACGCTGGTATGGATCCGTGATTTCTCCTATTCTTACAATGAGCCAATGACCAAGCGTTACTTCTCTCATCCTGCTTTCGGAAATTATCCGGTAGTGGGTGTAAGCTGGGTACAGGCTACAGCTTTCTGTGAGTGGAGAACGCATTACCTCAACTCTTTCCTGGAAAGCAAAAAACGCGCTCAGGAGTCTGATTTCCGCCTTCCAACTGAAGCAGAGTGGGAATATGCAGCTCGCGGCGGTCGTTCTCAATCTATGTTCCCCTGGGGTAACTACTACCTGAGAAATAAAAAAGGCTGTCTGTTGGCTAACTTTAAGCCTGGCCGTGGTAACTATCCCGAAGACGGTGGTTTCTATACTGTACGCGCCGATGCTTACTGGCCTAATGATTTCGGTCTGTATAACATGGCCGGTAACGTGGCAGAATGGACTTCTTCTCTTTATTATGAAGGTGGTTACAATTTCCAGCATGATATGAACCCGGATATCCGTTACAACGCAAAGGATTCTGATCCTCCCCGTATGAAGCGTAAGGTATTACGTGGTGGAAGCTGGAAAGACGTTGGTTATTTCCTTCAAACAGGAACCCGCTCTTACGAATACCAGGATACGGCAAAATCGTATATCGGATTCCGCTCTGTAATCGATCTTCCTCCTACACAGGGCAAAGGCAAAAAATAAGCGTATAGCAAATTTCTAAAGACAACATCTTATTAGTTATTATTTGATTGAAAAATCGAACTGGAACTCTTTTATCTAAAATCTAATATCTATATCAAACAAGTATCTAAACCCTTATTCAAACTCAAAAATTAACAACTATGGCTGGTGCATCAAAATCTACTGACAAACTCGTGAATATCTTCGTATGCGTGGGCGCTGCGGTGGTAATCTTCGGAGCATGGGCAAAAATCCTACACCTATCTTTTGCCGACATTATGTTGACCGTTGGTCTTCTGACGGAAGCCCTGATCTTTATCGTATACGCATTCTTACCGCCTCCCGGTGGTGAAATGGCTGCGCTGGCTGAAGCTCTGCCGAAACTGTCTACAAGTCCGGCTGGCAACCCTGCCCTGAACAACCTCGATAAAATGATGCAGGAAGCGGATATCACCCCAACCAACCTGAAAAAACTGAGCGAAGGTTTCAACAAACTGGGAACTACCGTTAATCAAATGAAAGATGTATCTGATGTGGTAGCTGCTACCAATGATTATGCATCTAAAACTAAAGAAGCTGCAGGTGCACTCGGACAAATGAAAGAAGCTTACCAGAAGAGCGCTACCACTATGGCGGTTTTCAACGAAGCATCTGAAAGCACCAAGCAGTTCCATACACAGGTACAGACCCTGACTAAGAACCTGGGATCTCTGAACACAATCTATGAACTGGAACTCCAGGATACGAACAACCACCTGAAAGCTATGAATAAGTTCTATGGTAATCTGGCCCAGGCTTCCGAAGCAATGCAGGGAAGTGTGGATGATGCTAAGAAAACACAGGATCAAATCGCAGCACTGGCGAAAAACCTCAGCAACCTCAACCAGATTTATGGTAACATGCTGAACGCCATGCAGGGCCGCGCATAAGCCAGGTTGATCGTACCCTTTATTGAAACTGTGAAAAACTAGATTGACAACATTTAAATCCCAGATCCATGGCCTTACCTAAAGAGCCCAGGCAGAAGATGATTAACATGATGTATTTGGTGCTTACCGCGCTACTTGCATTGAACGTATCATCTGAAATCCTGAACGCATTCAAAACCGTTGATGAAAGCATCCGTACTGCCAACTCAGTAGTGGATGAGAAAAATAAGACGACTTACGAGTCGTTCGAAGCCAAGCTGAAGAAGGCAGAAACTGCAGAAAAAGCAGGTATCTGGTATCCGAAAGCGCAGCAAGCTCAGAAACTGTCTGCAGACATGTCAAAGTATATTGATGATCTCAAGACAGAGCTGAAAAAAGAATCCAAAGGAGAAAACATCGGCACTCCCCAGGAAAAGTTCTCTATCGATAACCTGGATGCTTCTACCCGTATGTTGGTGGAAGGTTCGAAGGGCGATGAGTTACTGAAAAAACTGACCGATTTCCGCACTCAGATGCTGGCGATCGTTCCTGAACAGAAGGCAAGCTTTGAAAAGTCTCTGCCACTGGACCTGAGCATTCCAAAATCTCAGACCGGTAGCACTGTACAAAACGATTGGAAGTCTGCTTATTTCCGCATGACTCCAACCATTGCAGCCCTTACTATTTTGAGCAAATTCCAGAATGATGTAAAGAATTCTGAAGCCCAGATCGTTGATTTCTGTCACAAAGAAATTGGTGAAGTAGAAGTAGTATTTGACGAATTCCAGGCTTTTGCCGGAACAAATTCTACCTACCTGATGCCTGGCCAGGAATTGGAAATCACTGCTGGTGTTGGCGCCTTCTCAAAAGCAGCAAAACCCTCCGTGTCAATTAATGGAGCTCCTGTAGCATTAGGTGCTGAAGGAACAGCAGTTTACAAAACCACAGTGAGCGGTGCTGGTGAGAGAAGCGTAAACGTTGAAGTTAAGTTTAAGAAGCCAGATGGAACGGATGCCGTTCTGAATAAGACAATCAAGTACACCGTGGGTGTTCCTTCCGGAGCCTCTGTATTCCTGGAGAAAATGAACGTGGTTTACATTGGTGTTGATAACCCGGTAATGGTTTCTGCTGGTTCTGCCGGTAAAGAGAAGATGAATGTCAGCTTTACAGGTGGCGCAATCACTTCAGCAGGTGGCGACCGTTACATAATCAAGCCGAGCAAAATGGGACCTGCTGAAATAAAAATCACTGTAGAAGGTAAAACCAGCTCTTTCCCTATGCGGGTAAAGTCTCTGCCTGATCCTACTGCAATGGTTGGAGCCAGCAAAGGTGGTGCAATGCCAGCCGCTCAGTTCAAAGCTATGGGTGGTCTGTTGGCTAAACTGATGGATTCTGAATTTGACGCTAAATACGATGTGATCAGTTATGTAGTAGGTGCTAATGGTGGAGCATTCCAAACCTATCAGCAATCTGCAAATGATGGTCCTCGTTGGAATGGTGGTGCTGCTGCAATTATTAACAAAGCTACACCAGGTTCTAGCGTGTTTTTTGATCAGATTCGTGTAAAAGGTCCGGATGGCCGCGTACGTGAACTTCCAGGTATCTTCTTTAACTTGAAATAAGCAATTGACTAAAACAGGATAAAAATGAAAAACCGTATCATCCAATTTTGTTTGCTGGTAGCTGTGATTGGCTTCAGTACAGAAGGTGTGCAGGCACAGCGTAAGCCGAGCCGTACTTCCTCCAAGCGAACCAGCACCAAGAAAACCAGCACCAACAAAAACAATACGGGTAATGCCGCCGCGTTGACCCAGGCACCAGCTGTAGATACTACGCCGGCAGCACCAGTAGAACCGGAATTGAAACTAGGCGAAACACGTAAATCTCTCAGGAACGATAACGCCATTGAGCGTAACCTTGTGAAAGAGCGTATTCCCCTGGCATATGAACATATCCGGGAAGATGATGCGGTGTATCGCCAGCGTTTGTGGAGGGAAATCGATGTTCATGAAAAAATGAACCTCCCCTTCATGTACAAAGCGGATGACGATAATGGTAACCAGCGTTTCATCAACATTTTACTCGGTTCCCTGAAGAGTGGTGAGATCACTGCTTTCAATCCGGTTGATGACCGTTTTACCACACCAATTACGATTAAAGAAATCACCAAGCAATTAGTTGGTGAGCCACTAACCATCCAGGTCCCTGACTGGTCAAGAGACCCCGACGGATCGCTTGGAATACTGAAGGATAGTGTGATCGTGAATGAATTCAATCCTGAAGAAGTTGAAAAATACTGGGTGAAGGAAGAAGTTGTATTTGATAAGGAGTCTTCCCGCTTACATGTGCGTATTCTGGGCATAGCTCCACTCAAGACTATCAAAAACGCCGACGGTTCTTTCCGTGCAGTAACTCCGCTTTTCTGGGTTTACTATCCTGATATGCGTCCGCTGCTGGCCCGTATGCGTCCGCTGCTGGCCCGTTATGAAGCGTATAATGGTAAAAACTTCGGTGCCCGTATGAGCTGGGAAGAATTGTTCGAAAGCCGGATGTTCGCCAGTCGGATCATCAAATCCACACTGGATAACCCGGGAGATCAGTTCATCGAAGCTTTCATCAAAGATCCCATCCTTCGTTTGCTCGAGGGTGAGAATATCAAAGAAAAGATTTTCAATTACGAGCAAGATCTCTGGTCATATTAAGACTGGGGGAAAGGAAGAGGGAGGAATGGAAGAGGGGAGAAAGAGTAATTGTAAAATATAAAAGAGTAAAGGAGAACGACAACGTTCTCCTTTACTCTTTTATGCCGTTACTGCTTTTTGCAAATTAAGTGGGTACTCCCTTCTCCTTTGTTTCCCGTCTTCCTTTCCTCCCTCTTCCATTCCCTGCCATTCGTCGAAAATGGAAAAAATACCGCTATCCGGGTATTGGAAGAAATGAAATTTCATCTACCTTTAACTCGGTTTTTCATAGGATATTGGATTTTAAAAACGGGGCTGGATTTCTATCCTGGCCCCTTTGTTTTTTAATACAGGTGAACATTTCTTTTCCAAAACTCAACAAGTGCAGCTACCATTTTGCTGAATTCTTCAGCTTCTGTTGGTTTGGTAAGATAGGAATTGGCATGGGCCTGGTAGGCTTTCTGTATATCCAATGGAGCGGAGGAGGTGGTTAAAATTACTACAGGTATTGAGGAAGGTGAAAGCTGACTTTTGATAAAAGCAAGAACTTCGTGGCCGTTCTTTCGGGGAAGATTAATATCAAGCAAAATAAGATCGGGTTTTCTAAGGAGCGGATCTTCCACATAGGATTGAAGTTTCTCAATTGCATCCTGCCCATTTCTGGCTACTTCTATACGGCAACCCGGATCATACTCCTGGATCGATTCAGATGTCATCAGAATATCTCCTTCATTGTCTTCAACCAGTAATATGTGGAACTCTTTCATGCAGCGTTATTGGTCTTTAAATAAATCAGTCCCGGTTTTTGGTAATGTAAAATAAAAGGTACTTCCCTGTCCTGGCTCAGATTCCACCCAAATCTTACCACCCTGCCATTCAATAATTTTTTTTGCAATGGCCAGTCCCATTCCGGAACCTGGAATATCCGGTGTATAATTCAGTCGTTGGAAAATAACAAATATCTTTTCGTGAGCATCAGGTTCAATACCAATTCCATTGTCCTGGACAGAAAACTGCCAATACGATTGTTGATCGGTAACAGAAATTAATACCTCCGGTTTTCGGTCGGGGTGGCTGTATTTTAACGCATTACTTACAAGATTTTGCAATACCTGTTGCAATGGAATTTTATAGGTTGCTATCCTTGGTAATGGGTTATTAGTGATGGTCGCAGATTTTTCTTCAAGCTGGTTTTGTAACAATTGTTTCACTTCCCTGATTAGTAATTCCGGGTTTACAAGTTCCAGCGTTGTATTCATCCTGCCTACTCTGGAATATTCAAGGAGATCGAGAATGATTCCCCGCATCCGCTTCGCCCCATCGACTGCAAAATAGATATACTGATTCGCTTTACTGTCAAGTTGTGGGCCATATTTTTTTTCCAGCATGGTAAGAAATCCGGTAATCATTCGAAGTGGCTCCTGTAAGTCATGAGATGCCACAAAGGCAAACTGTTCCAGTTCCGCATTGGAACTTTTTAGTTCCTGGTTGATCCGCTTCAATTCCAGGTTCAGATTCTCAAGAGAAGCTTCATACAGTTTCTTTTCATGTATGTCCTGTATACTTCCATAAATCCGGTCACACCGGCCGTTTTTGAAACTAGCCTGACCTATCAAACGTACCCAGCGGGCCGACCCTTTCGCAGTCTCTATTTCTATTTCAATATCCCAGGGTTCCCGGTCAAATATGGCGGCTTGTAATAATCTGCGAACCTTCTCCTTGCTATTTTCCCGAATATACTCAAGCCGGCTATTGAGTTGTAAGTGCTGATTGGGTTTTAGCTCCAGGATATCACGGGTTATTTTTGAGCAAAAGATTTTCTTATCTGCCATATTAATTTCCCAACTGCCTACCCTGGCTAACTTGGAGGTACTGTCTATCAGTTCCTCTAATTGTTTCATCTCAGTTATGTCTCTTCCATAGGCAAATGCCTGGTTTTCGTCTCCAAATGCTTCTGATGAACTCCATGAAATCCACCGGTGTTCACCGCTCCTGGTAACATATCGATTTACAAAATTGGTTGCCTTTTCATCAATGATTATTGTTTCACTGAACGTTCTCAATGAGTATTCCAGGTCCTCCGGATGAACAAAATAATGGAAGGGTTTGCTGGTCAATTCCTGTGCAGAATAACCCATGATAGTACAAAATGCCGGATTCACACGGGTGAAATATCCATCAGGTGAAATAATCGCGAGGATATCTGGTGAACTCTCAAACATCAGGCGCATTTCATCTTCCTGTTGTTTACGCTTGATTTCAGCGCCTAATGAATGCTGAATTGCTTCAATAATAGATACGGTAAATGCCTCTTCACCTGTATTCCGGGTGCGGCCAAATACTACTGCACCAATTACTTGATTATTATCAGTCAGAGGTATACCGGAAATGGATTCAATGCCTGCCGCTTCAGCTTCCTGAGAACGTACAAACTCTTTTCTTATCTGTGCTGTGTTCCATTGTTCTGGTTGCCTGGTTTGCCAGATTTTTCCAATAAAACCCTTTCCTTTTTTTATTTCTGTTACACTATTGTTTTCCGGATAAAAATATGGGGCAATTTTTGAATTCCAATGATAAGCGATTAGTCGCATTTTATCCTGGCGGCTCGAACAAAGCCAGATCTCCGATAACTCAAAGTATCCTAATTGTGCTAAATAGTCCACTACTTGTTGAAGAATCTCATTAAGCGGCCTTGTAGATCTGAATAACTGGGTAATATTTTGTTCCAGTTGTTTTCTGTTCCTTGCTAATTTAGCATCCGAAATATCTCTAACGGTGCCGATCATGCGAATTGGCTTTCCTTCCTTATCACGTATCAGATAGGCAATTTCCTCTACATAGGCATAACTACCATCCGCTTTTCTGAACCTGAATTCATTGGTCCAGCTGTTCTGGCGAGGATCGCCCCAAAACGTATTCCATCGCTGTTCATGCTTGATCACATCCTGGTGATGTGTTAGTGCAATCCAGTTCGATAAACGGAATGGTTCACTTGTTACAGGGTAACCAAACAAGCGGTTAAAGCCATCGCCCCAGTGAAATATATCCTCTTGGATATCCCAGTCGTACAAAGCATCCTTGCTGGCTTTGGAAATCAGCTGGTATCTTTCATTACTTAATTGCAATTCCTGTTGCGCCTGCACCAGTTGGGTTATGTCCGTACTGGTTACAACGATTGCTTTGCCGGGATCGGCCTCAAGCAGATTGGTTCCTACGCTTTGCAGCCAGCACCAGCTATGGTCTTTTTTAAGGAAACGAAAAGGTGGTGCAAATACGCTGACTTCCTGTTGAAGCCGTTGAAAATTCTCTTTTACCGTTTTACGGTCTTCCGGATGTACCAGGTCAAAAACATTGGTGCCGATGATATCAACGGTCCTATAGCCCATGAGCTCCGTAAACTGATTCGAAACACTCAGGTAATTTCCATCCCTGTTTAGAATTACACAAATATCACCTGCATCTTCAATCAGCAGTTTGTTCTCAAATTGAACGGTAGCCTGGTCTGGAATTTGAAGCACAGCCAGGATTGAAGGTTCTGCCAACTCTTTCAGTACGGTTAATTCAAGTTGTAGTTCCTGAACTTCTGATGACCCGGGTAAAAGTATCGTTTGATTTCCTTTAATGGGATTATCCGGACTCACCTTATGAGTTGCAGCCAGTAATTGAAGACAATACCCTGCAAGTGCCGGGTTATCATCAAAAATCCTGTCCTTGTATGGGAGTTGGTTAAATGCGCTGTTGCTGTAATGGATAAACAGTTTTCCCTCCTCCGGGATAAGCAATACCACGGCGGGTTTTGGTATTTCATTAAGGATGGCTTTAAACATTACAGTGCAATGTACAATTTGAGTTTTAAAGCACATAGTGCTCTCAGGCTTTATGGAAATATTCCCAAACCAGTTTTGACCTTGCTACGCCTATTTCCTGGCTTAGTTCTTCCTCGCTTAGGTTTCTTATATTGGAGATACTCCTGAATTTGCGGAGGAGCTGGGTTGCAGTTGTTTTGCCAATTCCTGGAATTGCTTCCAATTCGTTTTTAAATGTTCCTTTACTTCGTTGGTTGCGGTGGAATGTGATCCCAAACCGATGCACCTCATCCCGGATGCGGCGAATCAGTTTCAGTGATTCACTGTTGTAGGGTAATCGAACGGACTCCGAATCACCCGGGAAAAATAGTTCTTCTTCGTTTTTTGCCAGTCCCACCAGGGTCATACTACCAGTCAAATCCAGTTCCCTTATCGCTTCCATGGCTGCCCCCAACTGTCCTTTTCCTCCATCTATGATCACCAGTTGCGGAAGTGAGCTTTGTTCGTCTTTCAATCGTTTGTAACGCCTGGTTACCACTTCTTTCATAGTGGCAAAATCATTAATCCCTTCCACTGTTTTAACGTTGAAGTGGCGGTAATCTTTTTTACTGGCCACTCCTTCTTTGAAACAAACCATCGCACTTACGGGAAATGCTCCCTGGAAATTCGAGTTATCGAAACATTCGATATGCACAGGCAGTTCGGGAAGCTGTAAGTCTTCCATCAACTGAAACAGTACCTGTTTTTTTTCTTCTTCGGACTTGCCTTCAAGGTGGAGTGTTTTTTTTCGGCGAATTTCCTCCTGGAAATAATTCACATTCTTTAGGGATAACTCCAGCAGCTT
>JALOMU010000185.1 GCA_025455285.1 Flavihumibacter sp. | reverse complement strand
CGGACTCTGGAGCCGCACTAAAAAAAGACCCGAGCTGCCCCGGATCCCGCATGAAACTACCCAACAAACCGGGCTCACCCATAGTGCAGGGACACTCTCCTTTGCGAGGGAAGAACCAGGCAGTGCCAGCTCCGAGTTTTTCATTACACTGAGCGATTTACCAGGCTTTGATTTCGGGGGTGAGAACAATGCTGATGGCCAGGGATATGCTGCATTTGGCAGGGTAACCCGGGGTATGGAAATAGTGAGAAAAATTTATCGTAAGCCGGAAACCGATCAATATTTTGATCCTCCGGTTATGATTGTCGATATTCAACGCCGATAAGCCTTTCGTATGAGCTGGAAAACCCGACTGTTTGAAATCATATTTGAAGCTGAAACAAAGGCTGGCAGACGATTTGACCTCGCCTTACTGGTGCTGATTCTTGTTAGCCTGGTAGTAGTTATGCTGGAAAGTATTCCATCCATTGCTGCACAATACGGTAAGGAGCTGATGATTATTGAATGGATCATCACCGGGTTGTTTACCATTGAATATATTCTTCGTTTACTGGTTGTCAAGAAGCCTTTGCATTATGCCCGCAGCTTTTATGGCATCATCGATTTGCTTGCTATTCTGCCTACTTATTTCAGCCTGATTTTCCCCGCCTCGCATTTCCTGTTATCTATTCGCGCACTGCGACTCATGCGTGTTTTTCGCATACTCAAGCTCACCCACTTTGTATCTGAAGGGAAAGGAATACTGATGGCCATGAAAGCCAGTGTACGACGCATCAGTATCTTCCTGAGTTTTGTCCTGCTGTTAAGCACCATCCTCGGAACTATTATCTATGTGGTAGAAAACGCTGCCAACCCTGATTTCAGCAGTATTCCCCAAAGTATTTACTGGGCAATTGTTACCATTACAACAGTTGGTTATGGAGATATCTCACCTGTTACAGCCATTGGTAAAATGGTGGCTTCTGTTGTAATGTTACTGGGTTATGCGATCATCGCAGTACCAACCGGTATTGTTACAGTAGAGTTATCCAAACAGTTTGGAAAGAAAGACAACCTGACAGAAAGTTGCCCTGGTTGCGGGCATGATGGTCATGATCCGGATGCGCGGTTCTGTAAATTTTGCGGACATGCATTGTAAGCCCGCTGCTTAAATCATCTGGATTCCCTCACTTTCGAGCTGCTTGTATTTTTTCTTGTCAAATACATAGAAGAAGGCACCCTTTTTAGAAGAGGCTTTCTCTTTTTCATCCAGTCGCTGCAGAATGCCAAGCGATAAAATCTTTCGGGTGAAATTGCGCTTGTCGAAGCTTCTTTCAAAGATCGCTTCGTATAAGGCCTGTAGTTGTTGCAGGGTGAATTTATGAGGCAGCAATTCAAATCCAACCGGGTGATTGGATACTTTTTGCTGCAATCGCTCTTTCGCGAGTTTGATCATTCTTTTATGATCAAAAACCAGCGGCGGAAGTTTTTTGAGATCAATCCATTTTGCCTGGTGTTCTTCCAGTTTATCATTATCCGAAGCATCAATCTTAATAAGGGCAAAATAGGCAATAGAAACAACTCTCCCGCCCGGATCCCTGTCGAGGTCGCCAAAGCAGTAGAGTTGTTCCATATAAATTTTATCGAGTCCGGTCAGGTTCAGGAGGATCCTGGCTGCCGCATCATCAATGCTTTCATTTTGTTGCGCGAAGCCGCCCATCAACGACCATTTACCGGCTTCGGGTTCCAGGGCTCTTTTAACAAGGAGCGCTTTCAACCCACTGCCATCAAAACCAAATATGATGCAGTCTACCGCTAGTAAAAAGCGGTCGTTGTGTTTGTATTCAATTCTTCCCATAACTGCTGGCTAAATTACCAGAATTTAATGTACAGTGCCATTAATATCAGCAGTGTAATCACAATTTGCAGCAGGGTAGAGGGTTTAACCTTAAACATACCCTCATCATGGATGAAGGCTTTAGGATTGACTTTCGGTCCGGATAAGCTGATCGCGATCATGAGTCCCATTGTCATGAAAAAGGCAAATCCCATACAGATCAGGAAGGGGATTTCATAGGTGCCATCTCCTCTTGGATACGCTGTATACAGCCAGGTTTCATTGCCAAACAGTTTCGGAGCCAGGTCGTTGAACAGAATAGACAGGAGGAAACCTGCTACTACACCCACCACAGCAGCTGTTCCGGTGGTTCTTTTCCAGAACATACCAAGGATGAAAACGGCAAATACACCCGGACTAAAATACCCGGTATATTTCTGGATAAAGGTGAAGCCACCTTCAGCGCCGATACCAAGCAGATCATCCCAGGTGAAGATTACAGCAATGAGCATCGAGATGATCACAACAGAGCGGCCAATCCAAACCATTTTGGTTTCGTCGGCTCCTTTGTTGATGTATTTTTTATGAATATCCAGGGTGTAGATCGTTGAAATGCTGTTTGCCTTACCCGCCAGTGAAGCTACAATTGCTGCAGTAAGCGCGGCAACCGACAAACCTTTCAGGCCGGAAGGCAGGAAGGAAAGAATGGCAGAATAGGCGCTGTCCATTTTGCCGGAGAACTCAGGAAGATGGCCACCTTTGTACAACACATAGGCCGCAATTCCGGGTAACATTACAATGACGGGCATCATCAGTTTCAGGAAACCGGCAAAGAGCAAACCGGAGCGTGCTGTTTGCAAATCCGCTCCCAGCGCGCGTTGGGTGATGTACTGGTTACAACCCCAATAATTGAGGTTCACCACCCATTGTCCGCCCAGGTACATCAGTACTCCCGGAAGAATCCTGTACTTGTCGATGTACTCTTGTGTGGATTCGGGTCCGGGTTTATCCAGCATCATATGAAAATGATCCGGTGCTTCTTTCATGAGTTGATTAAATCCGGCAATCACACTGGAGCCCAGTCCGAATTTTTCACTCACGATGGTAAGTGCCATATAGGTAGTAGCCAATCCACCAATAATCAATACGGCTACCTGTATCACATCTGTGTAACCGATTACCTTCATCCCGCCGAGTGTAATAATTATTGCAGCCACCGCGAGGGCAACCATGATGATATGCAGGTATTGTCCGCCCAGCAGGCCATCAATCGCGATAGCACCCAGGTAAAGAATAGATGTGAGGTTTACAAAAACATAGAGAAATAACCAGAAAATGGTCATGATGAAGGCCACCGTGGCATTATACCGCATCGTCAGGAACTGCGGCATGGTATAGATCTTGTTCTTGAGATAAATGGGGATAAACCAAACCGCAATGATGATCAGGGCCAGTGCAGCCAGCCATTCATAGGCAGCCACTGCGATGCCCACAAAGAATCCATTTCCACTCATTCCGATAAATTGCTCAGCAGAAATATTGGAGGCGATAAGGGAGGCACCGATGGCCCACCAGGTGAGTGATCCTTCCGCGAGGAAGAAATCTTTGGTGTCCGTAACGGCTTTCTTCTTTTTGTTGTAAATCCAGAATCCATAAGAGCCAACCAGGAGGATATAGGCCAGAAATACCACTATATCGGCCGTAGACAGGTACTTAGTCATGACAAGCTAAACGTCGGTTTGGTTAAGAATTGATTTGGTAATATACGTCACTCCAGCGCAAATCATTCTTGAATTGATAGAGATTTGTTTTTTTGCCGATGAGCACAAATTCAATTCCGGCCATATCGGCGAAATCTTCCAGGTGCTCTGAATTCAGGTTCTGGCTGTAACAGGTATGGTGAGCTCCCCCTGCCAGGATCCAGGCGGTACAGCCGGTTTGCATATCCGGGTAGGGTTTCCAGAGCACGCGGGCCACGGGTAATTTGGGCAGATCATGCACAGGGGTTACTGCCTCCACTTCGTTTACCAGCAGGCGGAAGCGATTGCCCATATCGATGATGGAAGCATTCAACGCCGCCCCTCCATCTACATTGAACACCAGGCGAACCGGGTCTGCTTTTCCTCCGATGCCGAGGGGGTGCACTTCACAACTCGGTTGTCCATGTGCGATAGAGGGACAAATCTCCAGCATATGCGCACCCAGCACCATCTGGTTAGCCGGATCAAAATGATAGGTATAATCTTCCATGAAAGAATTGCCTCCTTTTAGTCCCTGCCCCATTACTTTCATTGCGCGCACCAGGGCAGCTGTTTTCCAGTCGCCCTCTCCACCAAATCCATAACCTGCTGCCATTAGGCGCTGTGTGGCAATACCGGGTAACTGAGTCATGCCATGCAAATCTTCAAAGGTATCGGTGAACCCTTTGTAACCACCTGCTTCCAGGAACTGGCGCATACCAATTTCAATGCGGGCTGCGTCGGTTAGGGATGCACGTTGGTTGCCACCTTTTGCAAGGACTCCCACCAGTTTATAGGAATCTTCATATTCCTGGCAGAGTTGTTCTACTTCAGCATCAGTTACTTCGTTGATTAGTTCCACCAGGTCGCCGATACCATGTGTATTCACTGCATAACCGAATTTCAGTTGGGCTTCCACTTTATCACCTTCCGTAACAGCTACCTCGCGCATGTTATCACCGAAACGAACAAAGCGGGCGCCTTGCCAGTCGGCCCAGCCAGCCGCGGCCCTAACCCATGTATTGATTTGTTGCTGCACGGTAGTTTCTTCCCAGTATCCTGTTACAACTTTCCTGCGCATGCGCATGCGGCTTACCAGGAAACCAAATTCACGATCACCATGTGCGCTCTGGTTGAGGTTCATGAAATCCATATCGATTTTGGACCAGGGGATATCCCGGTTGAACTGGGTATGCAGGTGCAATAATGGTTTTTGCAAAATCTTCAGGCCATTGATCCACATTTTGGCAGGCGAGAAGGTATGCATCCAGGCAATGATGCCAATACAATTGCGGGCGGTATTTACTTCCTGGCAGATGGCAAAAATTTCATCCGGTGATTTTAGGATGGGTTTATACACAACTCGTACCGGA
>JALOMU010000184.1 GCA_025455285.1 Flavihumibacter sp. | reverse complement strand
TATGAAGTTTTCATGTTCCGTGATTTTTGCGATAATTACGTGCAAAAGCTTTTCCCAGTCTGCAGATAGTTCCATTGTCAGGCCCAAGATGGATACACTTTCGAATGTTGTAGTTACAGGAAGAAAATTATTAGTAGAAAAACTGGCAGACCGATCAGTGGTACATATTGATAAAATGTTGAGTAGTGCCGGATCGGATGTTTATCGCCTGCTTGAAAACATTCCCGGGATTACAGTTACAGAGGAAGGAGGCATAACCTTGAATGGTAAATCAGGCATTCTTGTATTGATCAATGATAAACCGACCTACCTTAGTGGTACTGCATTGGTTAATTATCTGCGGAGTTTGCCTTCTTCTGTTTTGGAAAAAATTGAACTGATGCCAAATCCTCCAGCCCGATATGACGCAGCCGGAGCAGGAGGAGTTATTAATATCCGGATGAAAAAGAACAGTCTTCGTGGTTTTCATGGCAATGCCAATCTGGCTGCCACACAAGGTTATCTTTTTTCATCCAACAACTCACTAGCACTTAGTTACCGTCAAAGAAAATGGAATTTTTTCAGTACCCTGAGTATGACGACAAACAATCGTTTCACAGATCTGGAAATTCGTCGCCGTTATCTAAATGAGCAGGGACAGAAGGCGTATACTTTTTCACAGAATACCTATATCCGAATGAGGGATAAATCTCCGGGAATCCGGCTGGGCATAGAATATGCGCTGGATAACAAAACAAGTTTCGGAATCACAGGCAATGTTGTTTCCCGACCATTCAGACAAAACGCCCAAAACAAAAGCCTGATTACTCAGCCTGATCAAAGTGTTGACTCCAGCACAATTGCTAATAATATTGAAAAAGAAAAATGGAAAAACTATTCGCTTAATCTTTCCATGAATCGACAACTTTCGACAGATCGTAATCTGTCTGCCGATTTTGATTATATCAGCTACCATTCTTCAGTGGAACAGGATTTTCAAAATCTTACCCAACGCCCTGACGAATCACTTCATTATGATGCATTACGCGGTTCTCTGCCCGGGGAAATCGACATAACGGCTGGTAAATTAGATTACTTACAAACCTATCGTAAATGGAAAGCTGAGGCAGGAGTTAAATCCAGTTACGCATTTACCCGTAATCGTTATGAATATACGTATATCGATGCAGCAGGGGAGCGACCCGATTACGATAAAAGCAATCATTTCCGTTATCGTGAAAATATTCACGCAGCTTATCTTTCAGTGCAAACTGATCCTGGTCCTCTGTCGGTTAAAGCCGGCCTGCGTTCAGAATGGACGGTATCCCGCGGGCATCAGTTGGGCAATCCTATGAAGTCTGACTCAACCTTTAGAAGAGCTTATCTGAATTTGTTTCCAACCATTTTCATTTCCTATAAATTGGATACTATGGGTAATCATCAACTGAGTTTCTCCTATGGGAAAAGGATTGAGCGTCCTTTTTACCAGGACCTCAATCCCTATGTTACCCCACTGGATAAATTCACATTGTATGTGGGCAATCCATTTTTACTACCCAGTATTTCTTCCGATTATTCTCTTGCATATACCTTCAAAAAAAAGCTAACTACTACCATTACTTATAATGATCTCCGCAATGCGTTTATGGAAGCCATAACCGTTAATGGGAATAATTATATGAGTCGCCCTGATAATATTGGCCGAAATCAGTTGTTAATTCTATCATTCAACCTGGGGCAGCCCGTTACAAAGTGGTGGTCAACAAATTCTTATGTAGAGACCGGTAACCGGCGTTATAGAGGATCACTTTATAACAAGCAGATGGATACTTCCGCATTTTATCTTACAGTGAATATCAGTAACCAGCTGCAACTGGGAAAAGGCTGGGCTGCTGAATTGGGTGGATTTTATCGATCCGGGCTTTTAGTTGGTCAGGTATCACTTGCAGAAATCTGGATGATCAATGCCGGTATTCAGAAAAAAGTTCTGAAAAATAAAGGCACCATACGGCTGGCAGTAAGGGATCTATTTTATTCGGGAATCCGTCATGGAGAAATTCATTTTCTTGACAGGGCTTTAGCCGACTTCCGCAATCGACCTGATTCCCGTACACTTTCACTATCTCTTTCGCTGCAATTTGGTTCAGGCAAACAGCACCAGACTCGATCCTCCGGCAGTGCTGAAGAAGAAATAAACCGGGTAAGATCCTAAACCTTTCGCAGGTTTGGAGTATCTGCGATACCCAGTCGTTGATTCTGCTGAAATAATTCGCGGGCGAGGTCGTTTATAATTCAACCTATTGTCTGTACCATGATAAGATTAGTACTCTCCTGCACCCTTTTCAGCCTGGTTTTCATGGCCTGCAGTTCTCGTAAGACGGTAACCACAAGTACTTCCGCGGAACCACAATATACCGTGCAATCCCTTGAATTGCAGGATACTGCATCTTTATCAATGGTTGAACAAGCCCAAACTGAAAATGGCAGTTTTGTTTTAAAGCCGGGGTTGTATACCGCGGAGTTTAAATCCTATTGTTTGCAGCCCGGCACACCCGATCCAACACCCCGTGATGCCTATTTCCAGGCTCCCCTGAATCATCCCCGGAAAGAAATCATCGAGACCATTTTAAAAAATTCACAAACCGCTAACGATCTTGATCAGAGGAATATTCAGCTTTTATTATGGGGTGTGATGAGCAGAACCGAATTCAGCAAACTACCTACACCCGTGCAATACACCGGTCGAAGATTACTCAATTCCAAACAGCTTTTTGAACTTAATGGTGGCGTAATGGGGATCGTAAAAACAGTTGCTGCAGTTATGCCCTCAGGAGGAACACTCGGAGACATTCAGGACATATTCAATACTGGTGTGAATTCTTATGAGGCTTATGAGCGCATTGCGGTACCCCGTACGCTTTCACAGATGCGCAATCCTGAATTCAAGCTGAATCAATGGTATCGCCATGAGGAAGGATATTATGTGCGTTATTATCCGGATGGGTATAAAAAAACTACCATACAGGTGTATGTTCCTGAAACGACTCAGGACGGAGAAAACCTGATCAACTATATCTTATTTGATCCAACCAGCATTTCCATCGCTCCGGCCAATACCAACGCACAAAGGCTGGGAATTGGTGCTCCTGTCGTGATTGACATTATCCGGACCGTTATCAAAGTGATTGATCTGGATAAGCCAACCCGACCTGCAAAAAAAGAAGCTCCCAAACAACATCCGAAGGATGCTTAGTGAATCAGAGTCTGAAACTGAGTCCACCCATTACCCAACGGCCAGGCATAACCGAACCTAACAAATCCTGGTACGAAACATCCGTTAGATTATCTACCTGGATGAATACACGAAGTTTCTGTTGCCATACTGCAGTCTGCAGCTTGGCGTTCAAGAGGAAATAATCCCGATTTAATACCGAGCCGATTGCAGGAGCTTCTTGCGCAAGCCGGTATTTATACAAAGCACCTAAACTCATAGAAAATCTACCTACCCGGTACTGTGCATTCATATTCATAAGCCAACGCGCATGCGAAGACAAATAAAGTGAAGGGGTGGATTCATTACTTCGGGATTCAATCCAGGTTAGTCCGGCGTTCACCCAGAGTTCCTGGTGTTCACTGAACCGTTGCTGAAATTGCCCATCCAATTCCACCCCTTTGGTATTCACACGGGCAATATTTTTAGCCAATGCATAAGAACCGGTTGGGGATAGATTTTCCTTGCGTGGCATCTCCGCATAGGGCGTATTTGTCCAGTCAATCAGCTGTTCATGAAACCGCTGGAAATAAGTAGCTGCCAGTTTGAACCGACTGTTCAGATAATAATCCGCACCGAATTCATAACTCCAGGAGCGTTCCGGATTCAGATCCGGATTACCAATCCGACCACCTGTAACCAGGGCCCGGTTGTAATTATTAAAGCGTTCGGTAAAGTCTGCATCACGAATTGTTTTGCCTCCGCTGCCCCGCAATTGCCAGTTCCCGCAGTGATATGAAATATTTAATTGCGGAATAAGTTCCGCACCAGAGCGTTCATTCCATTCCAGTCGCAGTGCCGGACTTACCGTCCATTTATCCCCTAACTGCTGGTTCAACACAACAAAAGCCCCACTTTGTAAAACTGTATGATTACCCCTGTCATTGGAAGCGATTTTTTTACTGATAAACTGCCAGCCAACCGTTAGTTCTGTCTTTTCCGTAAAACGGATCTCGTCCCGAACCTGTGCCTGCACCAACTCGCTCACACTTCTGTTCGCCACCGAACTTTTATTAAACGCGAATTGATCCACCAGGTGCTTGTAACCCAGGTCCAGTACCAGCCGATCCCGCTTACCCACACGCTGCGCCTGTACCTGTGTCCACCAGCTTTTGATTTTTTCGGTTGCCGTATCCGATGCAAAAGTGGTATAGAAGTTTTGCGCACCAAAATCACGATGATCAAAAGCCGCTCTGGCGCTGATTTTCCACTGGTCATTCAACCACTGGCTGGCAGATACGGAAACAGTATTGTTATGAAAAAAACCTCTTGTTCCCCTTTGCGGTTGTCCATCTGCGTTATTCGATAACAATCCGGCACTGATAGCCGTACGCCCTTTTCGCATAAATGTACCCGCCTGCACCGATCCATACCGGTATTCACCCATGGCAGCCTGTGCCTGTACGGCAAGGGTGTCTGCTCCGTCAGCCCTGCTTACATAGGTTTTTGTGATGATATGAATTACACCACCTACAGCTTCCGCTCCATAAATCGCGGAGCCGGCTCCTTTTAAAATTTCAATACGGTCGATTTCCGCTGGAGCCAGCGGAATATAACCAGAAAAAGCACCTGTTGAAAACTCCCGCCTCTTAGTACGATATCACCCTGGCTGCCTGCCGGTCCGCGCATTTGCATTTCCACGCCGGGCAAAAAACGTAACAATTCGTCAACGGATTGAACCGGCAATTCCAGGAAGCGATCCCCTTTTATTACAAATACATTCCTGCCGGTACGGGAAGTCTGAATAGGGTTTACGGAAGCCGTTATTGTTACAGGATCCAGATCCGACTGTTTATTCTGACTATAACTTTCTGAAAATAAACCGGTTGCTAATGTGAGTACGCCTGTCGCTTTAATGAATACGTTCCTGGAAACCATTGCTTTAATTCAATTTGCGGGCAAAACTAGTAACTTGCCGGTCTATATCCCTGTACCAGTTTTAAGAATATGACTAGTCCGGTTACCATACCATTTGAATCCATCATTCAGCTGGACCGATCCTCAGG
>JALOMU010000183.1 GCA_025455285.1 Flavihumibacter sp. | reverse complement strand
TAATCCAGCTGAGAACTATTACCTGGCTTATACGGAAGTGATCCGGGTACAAAACCTGGCACTGAAACCATATTCAAGTAATTCCGTGGAAACCGGCTTCAGCTATGATGGCAAACTGGCGTCCTTCTCTGCCTTTTTCTTTCAGAAAGAAAACAAGGATGGATTTACGACCGTATCTGACTTAAGGACAAGAACATTGCCTGTTTATTCTGTTACACCCAATCCCGGACAGAAACCAACTGTTCAGCCTAATGGTCAGACAAAAGAGTATGTGGTGCGTTACAATCGTATGACCAATGGCTTATATAGCCGCAACAGAGGAGCAGAACTGGTAGTACAAACAAAAAAGATTGCTGCGATTCAGACTTCGGTTTCGTTTAATACTAGTTGGTACACCAGTTATTTCTATAATAACAATCCCAATTTCGGCACATTGGATTCAGATAACCTGTCTGAAAATGCAGTAGTGGGTATATATGAAAAGGATGAATCGACCAGTACTACTGTTAAGTCGGGTTTTGTTACCACCACGCATATTCCCAAACTACGACTGGCTGTTATGTTATCAGGCGACTGGTTCTGGTACGATCGCACCAGGTACGATGAAGAAAGCCAGTATCCGATTGCCTATTTAGATCGGAGTATGAAGTATGTGGCACTGACCAAAGAGGAAGGAAGATCCACAGCATACCAGCACCTATGGCGTTCGGAAGAAGATCGCTATTTCAACAGCAAAATTCCATACCTCTATGGAAATATGCACCTGCGGTTGACTAAGGAAATCGGAAACTCCATGCGTTTTTCATTTAACGCGTATAATTTTCTTTATTTCAGAGAAACAGCCCGCAAGCAGGAAACAACTACCACCGGTTCAACTGCCTTTCGTTATTACACACTTCGAACCCCGCCCTCATTTGGTGCGGAATTACTCATCACTATAAAATAAAAATCGACAGCAATATATGAGAAAGTTAATCTTACAACCTGTATTTATTATAGCGATACTGGTTTTTGTGAGTTCCTGCAGAAAAGACCTGGAACCCGGCAACAGTACTATTAATGCTACCATTAAAGTTGAGTACGATACTACAACGGATGGCAATTTCAACTATCCGCTCCAGGGTATTTCTGTGAAACTAAGTAACCTGTTAAACGGGAATGAACTGACGGTTCAAACGGATAACCAGGGAAGGGCCAGTATTGGCGGAATCAGTGCAGGACAATATTCAGTTGCTGCAACGATCACACTGCCGGCTGCCACTTATACCAATATTACAGGAATACCAGTAACAGAGGATGTTGTATACAATGCTTCTTTGACAAGTATTACGATTAACAGCGCGGCAGATAATAATATCGCACTGACGCTGCAAACCGGCCGCATTGGCGACTGGGTAATCAAGCAAATCTATTTTGCGGGTAGTCACCGTACACTCGGAGCATTGTTTCGTGATCAATTTATAGAACTCTATAACAACTCGAATAAAGTATTATATGCGGATAGCCTCTATATCGCCACCCTGATTGGTGTGAACAACAGTTCCCCGGATCTGAACACCGGTTTTTATTTAACACAAGGTGAATTTGCCGGGCAATTTGACTGGACCAAATCAATTGATATGCCGGCTGGTATCAATGCAAATGATGATTATGTATATACGAAAAGTTTGTACCGCATTCCTGGGACCGGGACTACTTATCCTGTTCAGCCTGGAGCCAGTATTGTGATTGCACAAACCGCGGTGAATCATAAAGCCCCTTTCACAGGTGTAGATGGTTCAACTGTTCAGGTGCAGGACCCTTCGCTTACGGTAGACCTGAGCAAAGCTGAATTTGAAGTGTATGCAGCTCCTTTTCTGACTCGTCCATTGGCTTCTGATGTGGATGTTCCATCTGCAGTTAACCTGATCCCTCTTTTGATTTTCGGGACGGATTTCATTATTGATAATCCCGGCAGAGATGGTTATGCGATTTTCAAAACAACTGCTGATGTCGAGAATGCGTATCCAAGATATTTTGCTCCCAATGTACAAACACCAGGCAACCAGGCACGATATTTCCAGGTACCAAGATCAGTAATTATCGATGCGGTTGAAACACAGCCATCTGAAGAATCCAGCAGGGTTCCGAAAAAGCTGCGTGCTTCTCTCGATGCAGGTTTCACGTTTGTTCCGGCAGGAAGTTATTCTTCTCAATCTGTAGTGCGGAAAACACTAAAAACAGTGGCTGGCAGAAAAGTGCTGGTGGATACCAATAACTCCTCAACTGATTTTACTTTTTTCAATATTGCTAATCCCAAAGGTTTTGCTGAATAATCGACTGATAACAAGTATGATCACCTGCTGTTGCCTGATTGTAACGATACAGGCAACAGCACAGGGATCCGACAGCCTTCCTGCACCGGTAAACAGTTTTCTTTTTGAAAAGGATTTACGGTTTTTTACTCCCCATGCCGGACTTCTGCCTGTAAGTCCGGTTCAACAGTTTAACCGGGTTGAACTATCCTATGATGCAGAAAGAGGTGATTATAAACTATCGCAGGCTGCAGCCAACTCAAAATCCATTCGGTTTATTACTGAAGGTGTCAAACAAATCAAACAATTCAGGGTAAGCGGTCATTTTAAATACCTGAGACATATTGCAGACAGCGTAGGAAATACAATGTTGTATAAGCCGGAAGGAGAGCTTTTTCAGCCCTATTATTTCTTTGCGCAAAAAAAGGGCAACTGGGATAAACACCAATACGACCTGCAGGGAAATCTTTCTTATGCCATTCCCGGCACCAACTTATTCCCCTACCTGCAGGTTTCCTATGTGAATGATGTAGCTACCCGTTCCAACGATCCACGGCCTTCCAACACTGGTTTTGCATTGAATGGTATTTTGGGAATTGGGTATCAATTTTCAGAAAAACATTACCTGGCTGCAGGATATTTATTGGGAAAAAAAGTAAACGAATCTTCCATCACCTATAAAAATGATGCCTTTCAACAAAGTAATTTGTTCCCTGAGTACAATAATTTCCTGCTGATGGGCTATGGTTTTTACAGAAGCTGGAGAACCAACCAGTCGATGTACCACACCGTACAGCAATCCGGCTTTCAAGGGCAGTACAGGGGACAGTTCTCCTTTGGAGAAATTGCCTTAGAGGGGCAGTGGGAGCTGGCGAGCTCCTCCTATACAAGAAGAGCAACCAGTATTACCAGTGCTGAAATCCGGTATGGATCAGATGGACAGGATCTGTTACAGGTAAAAGCAAGATGGAGCCATCGTTTTGGACCAGTACAGGCAAGATTACTGGCCGACTATCAGTCTATGCTGGTTCGGGACTTCAATCCGCTATTGAATAGTAATAATTATGTGGGCAGCTGGGAGTCGATTCGGTTGCAACCCATTGTCGGATGGGAGCATAAGAATCGCCTGAAAGCAGAAATGCTGCTGAATGCCGAATTATCTAACCGCTATAAGGCAGATGGGAATACAGATCATGCAGTCAATAATCAATTCGCCAATTTGTCCATGGCGCCGGCATTTTATGTGTATGGGGGCAAAAAATCCATCTGGAGAATGGAAGTAAATTTCGGTTACAGGTGGGCGGTATCCGGAGAATGGATCATTCCAGATGCACAGCAAACGATGTTCACCAAAAATGTAGTGCTCCCGGATTTTGACTACTTTAATTCAAACATTACAGAATTAGGCGCCTCTCTGAGCTGGCAGGGTAAGATGAAAAAAAATGGCATTTATTCAAAGCTTGGATTTTATCAACAGTCGACTGCGTCAAAAGCTAACCGGCAGTTTTTATCTTTACGCCTTGGTTTAATTATTTAAGATGAAGCAACTTGTGGTGATTGCAGCTGTCGTGATGACAGGAATAGGTTCAGTAGCATTAACAGAACAATCCGGTTCCCTGCGTGAAATTTATAGCAGGCCAACCAGCCAATGGCCAGCGCCCACTGTTGATGCAGGTGTTCAATGGAAAGAGCTGGAGGCACTGCCCAAACCGGATTCCAGCAGAATCGCCTTATTGAAAGATCCGCAGGTGATACTTGGGAAAACCCTGTTTTTTGATCCCCGTTTATCTGCTTCCAACCAGGTTTCCTGTAGTAGCTGCCACGATCCGGATCTATCCTGGGCCGACGGCCGGGCTGTATCATTGGGCCATGATCATCAGCAGGGTAAAAGAAATACACAATCCTTATTGAATGTTGCCCGGATGGAAACCTTTTTCTGGGATGGTCGGGCCAGAAGTTTACAGCAGCAGGCCATCAACCCAATCAGTACACATCATGAAATGGCGGAAGACCTGACGAAACTGGTACCCAAGATCCGGGCAATTAAAGGATATCATCCCCTCTTCAAAGCTGCCTATGGATCCGAAGAGGTATCCATGGAAGGAATCCTGGATGCAATTGCGGCATTTGAGGAAACAATTGTAAGTCGCTCTAACCGCTTTGATGAGTTTGTTCGGGGGAAATACAATTCATTGACGGATGAAGAAATAGAGGGACTGCATTTATTCCGCACCAAGGCGCGCTGTATGAACTGCCACTTCGGTCCGGATTTCTCTGATCAGCAGTTTCATAATATCGGACTGACCTATTATGGTCGCAAATATGAAGATCTTGGGCGTTATCAAATAACAAAGAAGGCGGAAGATGTAGGTAAATTTCGCACTCCCTCTCTTCGGGATGTGATGCGCACAAGACCCTGGATGCATAATGGACTGTTTGATGATATGGATGGCATCATCAACATGTATAATAACGGGATGCCTCAGCCGAAGCCACAACCGCATCAGTTGAAGGATTCGCTCTTCCCTAAAACTGATCCCCTTATTAAAAAGCTGGACTTAACAGCCGCTGAAAGAAAAGCACTCCAGGCTTTCCTGCAGGCTATTACTGCCGCCCCTTTTAAAGTGCAACGCCCGGAATTGCCTAAATAGGACCAGCGCCTGAACAAGCGGATGGGGATAGAATTTTTTAAACTATTC
>JALOMU010000182.1 GCA_025455285.1 Flavihumibacter sp. | reverse complement strand
GATCCAGCCGGCTATTCAGGGGGATCTGAATGGAATCAATGATTTTGATTCGGATCAGTATAAATTTTCATTTGGTAAAAAAATGGTTGAAAAGGGGAAATTCAAATTTTCTCTTTTACCTGTAACCTTAAGACAACAGGTAAATACACATCATCCGTATGGATGGAATGATGGATCGATGATCCAGGCTAAAGGTTATCAGGCAGTTTTTTCTGCCGGTTTTTATCTCAAAGCCGGACCGCTTGAATTACAACTTAACCCGGAAGTGGTATATGCAGGTAACAATTCGTTTGAGACATTTCCAACTTCTCATTCAGACAGCCTCTGGTATTATTATTATAACCAGTTGAACAAAATTGACTGGCCTGAGCAATACGGGAATTCCCGCTACGCGAAAATATTACCTGGTCAGTCTAAATTGTTGCTCTCATTCGGAAAAATTTCAGCAGGAATTTCAACTGAAAATTTATGGTGGGGACCAGGGCATCGAAATTCATTGATGATGAGCAATTCTGCACCCGGGTTCCTTCATTTTACATTCCATTCCAATAAGCCTGTGCGAACCTTCCTGGGTAACCTGGAATGGAGAGTGATTGCAGGTCAGTTAAAGAACTCCGGCATTTTACCACCCGATACCTCCAGGCGATTTCAGGGTGAGTTGTTATATGAGCCCAAGCATACTTCAAACCGGTATATCAATGCCGTGATGCTGGCATGGCAACCCAAGTGGGTAAAAGGCCTTAGTCTGGGTGTATCAAGAAGTTTTTTCCAATACAGTGATAATATCCCTAAAAACCTGGATGGCTATTTCCCTATTGTTGGCTCCTTGTTTAAGGGAAATGCCAGGGACGAATCTAGTTTTGGGAGAGATCAGTTGCTTTCTCTCATGTTTCGCTGGGTGTTTGCAAAAGAACAACTTGAATTATATGGAGAGTTTGGCCGAAATGATCATTCAGGCAATCTTTCCGATTTAGCATTAGAACCTGAGCATAGCAGGGCTTATCTGGCCGGATTAAAGAAATATTTTCCGACAGGTAAAAATGGCAACCTGGAAGTTTTGTTCGAAATGACGCATCTGCAGGCCCCATCTACCGGGCTTGTGCGGGATATTCCTACCTGGTATCAACATTTTCAAATCCGTCATGGATATACACACAGAGGACAATTGCTCGGTGCAGGAATTGGTCCGGGTAGTAACAGCCAAACAGCAGGATTGGGTTGGTTCCGATCTGGTAAGAAATATGGTTTTATGCTGGAGCGAATCGTACGGAACAATGACTTCTATTTCCAGGCCTTTACTGCATCCAGAACCAGTGACAGACATTGGGTAGACCTTTCCCTAAATCCCTACTTTAGCTGGTATAAGAACAAATTGCTTTATTCAGCCAATGTATCATTGGTCCACTCTCTGAATTACCAGTGGAGAAACGATACCAATGTTTTCAATTTTTTTGGTTCATTCTCCGTTTCCTACCTGTTCTGATTTTCTGCGTATGTTTTGAAATTGTTCAAAATTGCCTGCCAGCCGGCTTGCTGCATTTCCAGTGGGTTGCTGCTTTCGGCATCAAACTGGGTCGTCACCCTCGTGCCAAGTTCAGTTGGTTCAAATTCTACCCGCGCAGTTCGCCCATCTTCCATTCTGTAGGTAAAAGAAGTCATCGGTTCAACTTCTGTGTATTCTCCTGCAAAATCAAATCCAACACTTCCGTCGCGGGCTTCCATCCTGTAAGAAAAGCTGCCACCAGTTCTCAGGTCATTGCTGGCCCTTGGCGAATGCCAGTCGGGGGAAGCAGCATTCCAGTTTACAATATGTTCGGGTGCATTAAATAATTCCCAGGCTTTTTCTACCGGTACTTCCACCTCTGCGCTTACTTTCAATACAACGGTATTGGGCTGTTCGTTCTTTTTCATTTAGATAAGTTTTACGTTTATTTGTTAGACAAACTTATACCCTTTTTATGGCTAAGGAACAGTGTGCTCTGGTCAATTTCAGGGGGTGAATGCGTCAACTATTTTAATAGATCAATCGTTTTGATAATAATAAATAATTGGTACTATGAAATTGCTTGCTGCTCTAATTTTGTTCGTCATGACATCTACAAGTATCCAGGCGCAGTCCGCCGCTGATCAGATTTTGGGCATTTACTGGACCCCGCGGAAAGACGGTAAAATGCAAATCTTTAAAAGCGGTGAACGCTATTTCGGAAAACTGGTATGGGGCAAGAACAGTCGCCTGGATGAGAAAAATCCGAACCCTGCAGAACGGAAAAAGGAATTACTTGGAATGGTAATTCTGAAGAACTTCCTCTTTAAGGAAGGAAAATATGCAGATGGTCAGATTTATGATCCTGATAGCGGCAAAACCTATGATTGCAGCATGTGGCTAGAGGGAATGAAACTTAAAGTCAGAGGTTATGTAGGTGTTTCCCTGTTTGGCAGAACAGAAACCTTCGAGCGGGTCGAATAAGTTTCTGTTCTGACAGGTTGTTTTATGGTATAATGATTTTCCTGGATTGATCCATGCCATCGGCACTGATAATTTTCAATACATATACACCCTTGCCCAAACGAACCCTGCTCAGGTCAATGGATTGAGGCTGACTGGAATTGAGTTGCGCAACATGCTGACGTATCAAAACCCGTCCCGATAAATCAACCAGGTTGATATCTACATTTTTGTGACTGGAACCTGCCTTCACCATTACCTGGTTGCCGGTTACTACAGTTGGGTAAACCTGTAGCTCACCGGTGCTTGCACCTGTATTCAGACGTACAGTAAGTGTTTTGGAATAGGTAACCGTTCTGTCAATATCCACCATTTTCAAACGATAGTAATAAAGTTCTCCATTTGCGGTTTTATCAGCAAAACTGAACCTGGTTTTACCTTCTCCCATTTCAGGTTCAATGGTTCCGATGGAACTGAACTGGCGATTATCCGTACTTCTTTCTACAATAAAATAATCAGGGGTACTGTTCGCAGTGATTACCCAGTTTAAGACCGGCTGGGAATTTTTCACCACGGCCTTGAAATCAACCAGGTGGATCGGTAACAGTGTAATCACATTCATATTGAAACTTACCCTGTTAAATCCTCCGTTTTCATAATATTCCAGCACCATATCATAATCTCCATTCATACTAATCGGTGTTGAGATAGTTGTATTATAGGACTGGTCGCTCCAGCGGTTAATGATCCAGGTAGCACCACCATCCAAACTTAACCGGTACCCATCATCTCCACCAACCGTGAACTGGTAAGTACCCGCCTGGAAATTTCTGCGCAGCCGGTAGCGAACACTGAAGGTTTCAGTGGTAGTGGCACAACTGCTGGTATTCAGGGTTACATTGCTGCCTCCAAAGCTCTCATCGAAATTCGGGCTGGCCGCACTCCCATTTTGTATCATACCTACATAGCTGCTGAAGTTGGTCCCATCATATACATACCCATTCCACACATTTCCGGTTCCATATACAGCGGTGTTTTCTGTACCCAGGCAGATAGAACTAACGTTGAAGGATACCCTGTTATCACCGCCATTCTCATAATATTCAATCACCAGGTCATAACTACCATTTAATACTACATCATAGGTAGTGGTTTGATAAGCATGATCTGTGAAATTATTGATTACCCAGGTAGCTCCGCCATCCAGGCTGAACCGGTAGCCATCATCACCCCCTACAACAATGCGATAACCGCCATTGGTGAATGTCCGGCGCAGTTTAAACCGAACACTGAAAGTAGTACGGTCCACATTACAACCATTGGTGGTGAAGTTGCCATTATTGCCACCGAAGTTGGTGTCAAAATTGGGACTGCCGGCAGTACCCACATTGATGAACCCCCTGTAGGTGGTGAAGTTCATATTGTCGTATGCATACCCGATCCACAAATTCCCGGTTCCGAAACTTGTCTGATCTCCAGCCGGTGTACAGGGTTGAGCTTTTGCCAGCGTCGCCACCAGTAAAAAAGCAATAATTAATTGTAAATATCTAATCATAAACAGCCTTTCTGTCCAATTAACGGTACTGTCTAAGTATTATTATGTAGGGTTTTATAAGGGTTAGTTTATAAGTGGTTTGTTGTATGCCGATAAATGCTTCAAAACCATCGGTAACCAGCCACTGTTGTACGTTTAATGGAAATTGCGGCCTGCTGAAGATTTTTTTAAATCTTGATATAAGTCAACACAATTTTAACTTGCAAACAAAAATTCATGCAACAAGTCCTGCTGATTCTGGTAGCCATTCTGGCCGGTATGTTTCTTCCACTCCAGGCCTCCCTAAATGCCAAAATGGGGGCGGTGGTCCAGAATCCTCTGCTGGGCAGCCTGATCTCTTTCCTGGTCGGTACGCTCGGATTGCTGGTTTATATCCTGATGAGCCGGGTTCCGCTTACCAATCTCTTCCAGGCGAAAGCAGCCCCCGGATTGGTTTGGATTGCCGGTTTGCTGGGCGCCTTTTATGTTACTGCTATTATATTGCTGGTACCCAGGCTGGGAGTGGCGCTGACATTCGGACTTGTGATTGCCGGACAAATGTTCGTCAGCATCCTTTTTGATCACTTCGGGCTCCTGGGAACCCCTGTTCATCCCATCAGTTGGATGCGATCATTGGGGGTGGTTTTATTAATTACAGGCGTATTGATCATCCGCAAATTTTGAATTCCCGATTTTCCTATTATCTTGGCGTCTGAACCTAAACCGTCTTCATGAAAAAAACGGCGCTCGTATTAGTGCACCTTTTCCTATCGAACCTACTCTTTGCCCAAAATCAGTCTGCCGATGGCGAAGGAACCAGCCAGGCCACTGCCCTCAAGAAAATTGACAAGGAGGCTGAATATGGTACCCACCTCGCGGTAAAACAAATCAGTTTCAGCACAGGCAAAGGACTGGATGGAATGCCTGTAGTGGTAGCCAATGAAAAAGGCTCGATTGATATGGTTTCAATAGCCTCCAATGTGTTTATGGGGCACTTGCTACCGTACAACAACTTTGTGCAATTGCGC
>JALOMU010000181.1 GCA_025455285.1 Flavihumibacter sp. | reverse complement strand
CCCGGCATTCTGCACCTGGAATACAATGATCCCGCTGTTCTTGATTCTATAACAACCGATACCTCCTGCGTATTGCTTGAAACCATACAGGCGGAAAAAGGGGTTAATCCTCCTAATAAGTCCTGGCTAACGGCCTTGCGCAAACGCTGTACTGAAACAGGTACTTTGCTGATACTGGATGAAATTCAGACAGGCTTTGGGAGAACCGGACATTTGTGGGGTTTTGAACCTTTTGAAATTGTTCCGGATATCATCCTGCTCGGCAAGGCCTTGGGTGGGGGTATGCCACTGGGTGCTTTTGTAGCAGATAAAGCATTGATGGATCAGTTTACGCTGAACCCGGTATTAGGACATATCACCACCTTTGGCGGGCATCCGGTGAGCTGTGCAGCCGGATTGGCGGCACTCAACGTATTGCTCAAAGAAAAATGGATCAGGGATGTGCCTGAGAAAGAAGCCTTATTCAGGGAACTGCTGGTGCATCCCGCCATTCAGGCCATTCGATCCCGGGGCTTATTGATTGCTGTAGAGTTTGAAAGTTTTGAATTCAACAAGCGGGTAATTGATCGCTGTATTTCCAATGGGGTATTGACCGACTGGTTCCTTTTCGGCTCCAACTGTCTTCGCATTGCACCTCCATTGAGTATCACGAAAAAAGAAATAAAGAAAGCCTGTTCCATTATTTTAGAGGCAATCCAGTCTGAATATTTGCGATAAAGAAATTCTGGTAGTATTTTGATGCGCTAAGTTTATCTTATGAAGCGCATCCTTTTCTTTATTCTTTTTATAGTCCCCTTTTTTTTAACTGCACAACAGAAAAAGAATGCTGCATCCACGCTTTTATGGCGGATCAGTGGAAAGGGCATGCAAAAACCTTCCTATCTCTATGGAACCATGCACCTGCAGGATAAGCGGTTATTTTATTTTACTGATTCTCTTTATGCCAGTATCCGAAGCGTTGAAGGATTTGCAGGTGAATTGGATATGAATGATTTAAATGACTGGATCATTCAGTTAGTAAAAGATGAAGAACAGAAGGACGCCCATCCCGTTTTGTTAAAAGACAAACTTACTGCCGCTCAGAAAAAAAAGTATCAGCGCGCGCTAGAAAAAAAATTCAGGAAATCATTGGATGCCATCACATTTGATGAAGTGGAAGATGAAGCCAGCGATTGGTCGCGTTATTTCCGCAAGCCTGATGATATGCCCACCTTTGTAGACGCCTATCTTTTTGGTATTGCTGGAGCTGCAGGTAAATGGACCGGCGCTTTGGAAAAAGTGGAAGATCAACTGGATTTGGAACCCGTCGAAATGGATTCAATCATCCGGAATGCTCTCGTAGAAGACAAACAAAAACAGCAGCTGCTGGAAGATTTTGTTTCTATATATCTGTCTGAAGATTTAACGCGGATGAATGAAATTGTGGTGAAAGCCAGCGGTGATTATGGAAACCGGAAAATGAATTTCCGCAATCTGAATATGGTACATCGAATCGACAGTCTGGCAAAGATCCGATCCTGCTTTTACGCAGTCGGAGCAGCTCACCTGCCAGGTGATTCCGGCATGATTCAATTATTAAGAAATAAGGGATTCGAGGTGAAACCGGTATTTTCTTCCAATCGTGTGGAACCGGATGAATTCCTGCACCAGCAAACCACTCTTAATTGGAAAGAGAATACCTGGTCCAATGGCGATTTTGTTATTAAAATGCCGGGCAGCGGTGCCAATATGGACGATATGGGTGCCTTTCAAAAGGCCTGTGTTTATTTTGATCCTTTCAGTATGTCGGGTTATATGTCGGGTTTTATACCGATGGTCTTTCGATCCGAAGCAGAAATTGATTCCGCCTACCTGCGCATGCGAAAAAATTATGAGGCGGAGGGTGATTTGTTCCGGGATTCGGTTTGGTTGCTGAATGGGAAAAAAGCATATGAAATTGAGGGTAAAAACAAACATGGTTTCATGCAGGTGCTGGCTAGTCCGGTTCCGGGCGGAATGGTATTGAATATGATTATTTCAATGTCGAAGAGCGGTTTAAAAATGGCCCGGGCAACCAGTTTCTTCCATTCGTTTGTTGTGAATAAGAAGCCACAGGATCCAAAAAAATATGGATGGCGAAGAAAAATAATTGCGCTGAAACAACTGAGTTACGAAGCTCCGGTGGAACTGGAATTTACAGAGACGAAAGAGGACTCTTCCTGGATTACCCAAACCTTTGCAGGATCGGATGAAATAACCGGGAATTATTTTTTAATCAATCTAATGGAAACCAAACCCGGACTTTTTTCAAGTTTGGATAGTCTCTATTTTCTGGATGTAATAAAATCCTATCAGGAGGATGAGACCTATCAATTATATGATTATTCGTTTATCACACAGGATGGTTTCCCGGGCGTTTCCATTTCTTTTGGATCAAGTGAAGCAGGTGATTCTCTCCGGTATCTTTTTAATATCATCAACAGGGGTAATCGCCGGTACGCAATTATGGTTGCCTATTTCCCGGGAGAGAAAAACCTGGCTGATGCCCAACGCTTCCAGAAAGGAATCCGGTTCCTGCCCTATGCTGCCAATCGTACTGTTGCAGGCCATCCCTCCTTTGAGAATTTTTTGATTCAATCTCCAATGCCTTTTGTTAAAGAAACAGATGCAGCTATTGAAGAGGGTTCCAGCCGGTTTATCATGTATGATTCCACTTCTGCCGTAACCTTTCATGTGCAGAAAGAACCACTGAACCGGTATTACAGCACTAAGTCGGATAGTAGCTTTTTATCGCAATTCATAGAATTCTTCAAAGCAACGGAAGCAGATAGCCTCGTTCAGTTGGAGATTAAATACCAGGATGGCTATGCTACAGCAGATGGTGTATTCGACCTTGATGGAACTCATAATCTGAAAAGAGTAAAAATTATGGCCAGTGGCGATACACTCTATTCCGTTGCCGGTGTATTCTCTTCCGAGGTTTCCAAAACTGCAGCTTATCAAACTATATTTGATTCCTTTCGTTTGCAACAACCTTCGCCTAACAGTTATACACAGTCGAAAGCAAAACGTCTCTTTCAGGATCTTTTACTTCCGGATTCACTGATATTCCAGGAAGCCAAAGATGCACTATCCCAGGTTGATTTAAGTAAAGAAGAGCTGCCTTACCTGCACGAAGCCCTGTTGCATCCGCTGATTGATTTCAGCGACAGATTGCCCTGCACGCATGATGAAGTAATCAGACGGTTGTTAGAGGTAATGGATAGCAGTACGATTGCATTTATTCAGCAGGCTTATCCCGGTTTAAAAGAAAGAAATGCAGTTTTACAATATCCGCTGTTGTCTGTATTGGCGCGCTTTCAAACAGCCGATTCCTATCGTTTGATCGAATCCCTGCTGTCTTCCGGTTTGCCTGCCAGTGGTAGTCCGGATATTTTATATTCAGCACTTCAAGACAGCCTGGAACTCGCCAAAACCTTTTTCCCTTTTGTATTGCAGCACAGTGATGATTCCCTGCTTCGAACTATTCTGCCGCGGTTTACCCTGGATATGAAGTCCATCAACGCGCTTGCTGATAACAGTTTCAAAGAACTTCAACCAGTCTTTATTAGTCTGGCTGATCAATACCAGCTGCAAATGCAGGATAAGCAGCTGGACATGCCCATTCATTTTGATGAATTGGTAAAACTATTACTCCTATATGGATCTCCGGAAGCTCTGCAGCGGATAGATAGTTTCGCAGTTCATTCCAATGAGGATATTCAATACAATACAGTAAATGTGTTAATAGAGGAGAAAAAACCGGTTCCTTCAGTGGCGCTTTATAAACTGCTGGCTGATCCTTTCTACCGGGCGCCGCTGTACAGAAAGTTTAATGAAACAAATCAACTTAAGAAATTTCCGGCACGTTACAGAAAACCTGTATTGATTGCCGAATCGCAACTCTACAGGGAGATCTGGTACGGTACGGAAGATTACAAACTGAAATTCATAAAGCAAATTAGCCTGAAACAAGATGGTAAAAAACAATATTACTATCTGTATAAAGTTAGCTTCAATACAGAGGATGGGGAAGAAAGTTATTTGGGTGTGGCAGGACCCTTTCTTTCAAAAAGCAGGATCGATACCACACCCGGAGAATACACAGGGGTGTATTATGATGAGTTATTGGATGAATCGAAGTTAATGGAACAGTTTGAAGCCTTTATTCAATCTCTACAATAACTTCAACTTCTACTGCGATATTATTGGGTAGAGCATGAAAGCCTACGGCTGAACGTGCATGTTTTCCTTTTTCACCAAAGATTTCAACCATGGTATCGGAATAACCATTCATGACTTTAGGCTGCTGGGTAAAGCTGCTTTCACAATTCACCATGCCTAATACTTTGATGACCCGCTTAACTTTTTTGAGGTCGCCCAGGTAATCTTTCAGTACTGCAATATGATTGAATGCCACAGAACGTGCAGCCGCATAACCTTCTTCAATGGTCAGGTCTTTCCCGACTTTACCTGTGATGTCTTTTCCTGCTGCATCAGTGGGGCCTTTACCGGAAAGATAGAGCAGCTTACCTGTTTGTACCACATTTACATAGTTGGCAACCGGCTTGGATACTGCAGGTAATGTAACACCTAATTGCTTTAATTTTTCTTCTGGCGATTGTGCTTGTGTTGTTGACATGATCAGGGTTAAGATGACTAATGATAAATAACGCATGATATAGAAGTGTGAATTATGAATTATGAACTAAGAAGTAAGTGATAAATGGCGGCGGCGATGAAGCTTCCTAAGATGGGACCCAGCAGGGGAACCCAGGAGTAAGCCCAGTCGCTATTGCCTTTACGGCCCAAAGGTAAGAGGAAGTGGGCAATACGCGGACCAAGATCACGGGCCGGATTGATGGCATAGCCTGTTGGTCCGCCAAGTGATAATCCGACACCTAAAACCAACAGGGCTACCGGCAATGCATCCAGTGCTCCCAAACTATTGGTTGGCGCAATTATCAGTAACACCAGCAACAGGAAAATGGC
>JALOMU010000180.1 GCA_025455285.1 Flavihumibacter sp. | reverse complement strand
ACCCGGGTGCCGATGTTCATCACGCATAAAAAAGGATTGGCGCTAAATGGAAAAAATCCTACCATCCTCTATGGTTATGGCGGATTTAATATCAGTCTGACTCCTTCCTTTAGTGCCGTCAATCTGACCTGGCTCGAGCAGGGCGGCATTTACGTAGTAGCCAATTTGAGAGGTGGATCGGAGTTCGGTGAAACCTGGCATAAGGACGGTATGCTGGATAAAAAACAGCATGTCTTTGATGATTTCATCGCGGCAGCAGAACACCTAATTAAAAATAACTATACCTCGCCTGCGTATCTGGCCATCCAGGGTGGATCCAATGGCGGATTACTGGTTGGAGCAGTAATCAATCAGCGCCCTGAACTATTCAAAGTAGCTATCCCGCAAGTTGGTGTGATGGATATGTTGCGCTACCAGAAATTCACCATCGGCTGGAATTGGATTGCAGAATATGGCTCCAGTGAAAAACCGGATCAGTTTGGATTTTTATACAAGTATTCTCCCTTGCATAATATAAGTATTGATTTGAAGTATCCATCCACACTGATCACCACTGCTGATCATGACGACCGCGTAGTGCCAGCTCATTCCTTTAAATATGCTGCTGCCTTGCAGGCTGCTTATAAGGGAGCTAATCCTGTGATCATCCGGATTGATACAAAATCTGGTCATGGTGCAAGCAACCTCACCAAATCCATTGAACTCTCGGCTGATATTTTTTCTTTTATTTACAAGGAAATGGGACTAAAACCCAAACAAATCAGCAAATAAAATGGGAAAAATACTGGTGACAGGGGCTAATGGTTTTGTTGGACAGGAATTGGTGCAGGTATTGGCGCAACGTGGGCATTCTGTAATAGCAACAGGCAAGGGTCCAACAAGATTAGCAGCAGAAACTAATGGAGTACGATATGTAGCAGCCGATATCACGCATCCTTTTGAATTGCAGGCCATCATTGAAGCGGAAAAACCAACCGCAATTGTGCATTGTGCTGCCATGTCGCAGGTGGATGAATGTGAGCAAAAACAAAAAGAAGCCCACAATATCAATGTGGAAGCAACAGCGCGACTGTTGCTGGATGCCGAAGAACACAAATGTTTTTTCCTTTTTGTATCAACTGATTTCGTGTTTGATGGAGAGAAAGGAATGTATAAAGAAGAAGATGATGTGAACCCGATTAGCTGGTATGGTCAAACGAAGCTGGAAGCAGAGGCGATTGTACAAACAGCCGAAGTTCCCTGGGCGATTGTCAGAACCTGCCTGGTTTATGGAAATGCGTATAGCCATGGACGTTCGACTATCTTCAGCTGGCTTCGGGATAATTTAAAAGCAGGTAACAGGATTAAAGTGGTGGATGACCAATTTCGTACGCCCACTTATGTGAATGACCTGGCAATAGGAATAGCATTGGTATTGGAGCAACAAAAAACTGGCATCTGGCATATTTCCGGTGAAGAGGTATTTACGCCTTACCGAATGGGACTGGCAATTGCGGAACTTGGAGGCTGGGATGCCGGACTAATGGAAAGAGTTACCGCTTCAAGTTTTACACAGCCAGGAAAACGTCCGGCTAAAACCGGCTTCGATATACAGAAAGCAAAAAAGGAACTGGGTTATCAACCCCGTTCCTTTTCGCTGGTAGCAGCTCAGTTATTAGCTGGCT
The DNA here is from genome assembly GCA_025455285.1 of Flavihumibacter sp. Taxonomy (GTDB): domain Bacteria; phylum Bacteroidota; class Bacteroidia; order Chitinophagales; family Chitinophagaceae; genus Flavihumibacter. The sequence goes on along the minus strand of JALOMU010000180.1, from coordinate 3,356 downwards.
GATTCCGGTAAAAATATTTCAGCCATCATACATCGGGCACTGCCACCACCATTGGTTTCGATGGTGCGTAAATCTGAGTGCAGAATGGGATTGAAGGATTCCAATTGACTGATTTGTTCTGGTATCAGCGAATGGTATGCCTGAGAACTCATCACGAGGAAAGTTTGTCCGGCTGCATTGCGCACCTGCAACATATTTCCGGCAAAGGAATTCATCTGATCCAGGCTGATGGTGATCAGTTGCTTGCCCGTATTTTTAATGGCATCTTCAACCAGTTGTTTTTCGTTGGCATCAGGAATCGAGTCCATACAAATAACAGCATAACGATCTGCAATACACATCATCACATTGGTATGATAAATTTCCTGCCCGTTATTGTCAACCGACCTGAAACAAACCGCTGTATAACCTAATTTTTCAGCAAAGTCTTCTACCAGGTTTTTTTCTGTACGGGGTGATAAACAGGCATAGGTAATTTTGTTTTCTCTGTCGAGTACCATACTGCCTGTACCTTCCAGGAAACGATTTTCTTTTTCCGCTGTTGTTAAGTCAATGATTTCCTGGTGAGAAAAGCGGTTGAAGATGGTCGTTAGTACAGCTGGTTTTCTTTCCGCACGTCTGTTGGGGGCAAACATGGGATAGAGAACCACCCGGCCATCTTCATGGAAACTGACCCAGTTATTGGGGAAAATGGAATCAGGGGTATAGGGTTCCGGGCTATCATTAATTACGGTAACATCAATTCCGTTTTGTTGAAGCAGGGCTACAAAGCGATCAAATTCCTGTTGCGCTTTTTCCTGTGCCTGTTCTGCCGCGCCAGCCACCTGGAAGGCATTGTTGACCGCCGTTTCAGCATTGAAGCTGAAATTGACAGGTCGAATCATCATGATATGATTGGTAGTCTGCATAGAATGATTGGTTTAAATTAATACGAATCCCGTAACAAGGGCATACTCATACAATGGAAACCACCTCTTGCCCTTGACAATTCTGCAGAGGGCATCAGGATAATGCAGTTCTCCAGCGATTCAGGGGATTTGGTACCATTTTCAAATTCTTCCAACAGTTCCTTCACCTGTAATACGCTGAACCCGGCTTTCTGGAACGCAATAGAAGTTTTATCGTTGCGGTCATAACCCAATACAACACCTTCTTTCAGTGCGAGCACATTACAGGAGTCAGTCCATTGTTCACGGGCATCAAAAGGAAACTCATTGTTACCGGAATAGATAAACCGAACTTTTTCATCACAGTCCAGGTCGTTCCGGCTGATATCCGTTAAGAGATCTTCGAGGTTATCGAAATATACCGGGTTGTCCAGGTCTTTTTTGCGGAATTGTATTACCTGGATTTTATTATCGGTTTTTTTCCCTTCAAGAATCCGCTGTACAATATCAGCATCTTCTTTTTTGATGGCTTTTTTGGAGAAACTGCCGAGCATCACCCAAACGTTGCGCTTCACCTGGGTGAAAACAGTATCGATGTGCATATAATCCCTTTTCTTGGGGATTTTTACAATGGATACTTTTTTCACTACGTTTTTTTCAAATAAAGCGTGAACAGCCTGATGAGCTGCTTCGAGACTGGTTCTTTCAGAAACACCAATCAGCACATGGTCTTTGCTGACCACCATAACATCCCCACCTTCCAGGGTAACCTTTTTATCATCGCCCTCTTTGGGTAGCAGGAAGTGCTGATGCGTATCCGGCAATTCAATAATATTTTCCCGGAGGTCTGCAAATAATGGATGATGGAAAAAGATATACCGAACCAGCAGTGCTTCCCGGGTGCGGGCTTTCTTTGCAGGTTTATTCAAAAGGATGTGATTATTGATAGTAATCCCGATATCCCGCGTAAAAATAAAGTTGGGAATGGGTGGGAAGAGCATGGTCTGATCGTTGGCAGTGCCACTGATGAAAATCTTGGCAAGATCAGTCGGATTGTATTCCTGCAATTCCATTTGTTTGGCATGAGAGCAACCCTCAATGGCACAAACAGAAGCTACCAGTTTGAGACGGATATCGCGATCGTACAGGATTTCTTCCAGTAACCACTGGAGTTCAATCACTTTTTCCGAACGATGGAAATCAGGATGACCGGGTTTATAAAAATTCCGCGTGTTTTTGGGGTCATCAATCTCCGCAATTCTACCTTTTACTTTCTGAGGATCAAGGAAATAGAGGAGGATTTTGGTATAATAATCATACTCTCCCCGGCGGATGGTCTCCAGGTGCACAATATCTTCAAAAAGCCAGTCCTGGGCTTTGGAGGGAACCACTTTTCCCAGGCCGCTATCCGGACTGTGTACCAACAAACGTTTTAATGTACCAATTTCACTGGTCACATTGGCAAATGCAATGTCTTTAGGCATAAATAGATTAATTAATTACGAAATCAAAACAGCAATAAGAGGCGCTAATCCGGTATGTAAAAATTTACCGGTAATACCATTGAGGCAAAAGATGGTATGGCTGCTTTGCGAAACATGAATGCCAAAAGTAATGAAATTAAAACGAATCCTTATTCATGGATTGCGATCAGCGGAACATGGGTATGGTAGAGCAGTTTCCGGGTATGGCTGGGTTTGAATAAGGAGGAAAGGAAGCTGTGCTTTCTGGGAACAGTAATAATTACATCGATTTTTTTATCCTCCACAAAGGTTTGAACGGCATCCAGGAAATCGTTGATCCGGACAAAATAATAGTCGGGATTAAATCCTTCCAGTATAGACTCCATATTAGCACGTTCGGCCTTATATTCCTCGGTCAGTTCCACATAATGATCAGCATCTACATTCACCACATGCAGCTTCGCATTGAAAATGGATACCACCGAGCGGAGTGCTTTAATGGGGGTGGTTTGTTTTACATTTTTCATATCCGTGGCAAAGAGGATATTCTTAACCGGGCTATAACTGGCCTGTGGGGGAACAATCAACACCGGACAAACTGCAGCATGCGCCATATTCAGGGCATTGGTACCCATCAGGAGTTGTTCAATACGGGAAGCACCTGTGAGTCCCATTACCACCAGATCGGCACCATTGTGCCGTACATAGCGGGCCAGGTTTTCGGTCAGGGATTCTCCTTCTTCCGCCACCACTTCAATAGGGGAGCTGTGCGCGAGTTCACTGATAAGGTTATTCATGGCGAGCTCTGCAATGTCTTTTCGGGTAGTATTGGAAAGGTCCAGGGGGGTGCCATCGGATCCGGCAGCAATTTTTCCGAAAACATGGTAAAGAACCAGTTTTACATCAGGCGTTTCATTGGCAAGAGCAACCGCATAACGGGCTGCATTTTTAGAAGTTTCGGAAAAATCGATAGGTAACAACCAGGTTTTCATGTGTAATAGTTTGT
>JALOMU010000179.1 GCA_025455285.1 Flavihumibacter sp. | reverse complement strand
GTAGAGAACAGGGTATACCCCTGCTGGACCCTGTGATTGATGATCTTCAATCACTTGCTCAAAAATTTTCAATTCCATTACGATTGGCGTAAATTCGCTGCCGCTTGATCAGAGATTAGGTGATTTTGTTTAATTATTTTAAAAAGGTTGGCTGATGAAAGTAATGAAGTTCGGTGGTACCTCTGTAGGGAAGCCGGAGAGAATGCACCAGGTTGCCCAGTTAATTACCAAAGATGGGGAGCCCAAGATGGTAGTCTTAAGTGCACTTAGCGGCACTACCAATACATTGGTTTCAATAGGTGATGCGCTTTCGAAAGGGGATAAGGCAGGTGCCAAACAGATCGTGGACCAGCTGGAAGCTCATTACAAACAGTTCATTCTTGATTTGTTGAAAAAAGACGATACCCGTGCCAAAGCCAACCAGCAAATCAGCGAACATTTTGAATTCCTGAATATCATTACGAAAATATCATTCAACGATGCGTTGAATAAGGATATTCTGGCCCAGGGTGAGTTGATGAGCACCAAACTTTTTTCCATTTACCTGGAAGAGCAGGGTATTGATCATGCGCTTTTGCCGGCGCTGGAGTTCATGAGTATTGATGCCAATGATGAACCACAACTAGGTTCGATCCGTAAAAAATTAATGGCCATTCTTGCACAGCATCCCAACAAGAAATTATTTATTACACAGGGTTATATATGCCGTAATGCCAGGGGAGAAGTGGATAACCTGAAACGTGGTGGCAGTGATTATACCGCTTCACTGGTAGCAGCAGCCACCAACAGTACGGTTTGTGAAATATGGACAGATATAGATGGCATGCACAACAACGATCCAAGGGTTGTAAATAAAACGGTTCCAATAGAACAACTAAGTTTTGAAGAGGCAGCAGAGCTTGCCTATTTCGGAGCGAAAATTCTACACCCTACCTGTATTTGGCCGGCACAACAGGAAAGCGTTCCGGTGAAACTGCTGAATACCATGCAGCCGGATGCGGCCGGCACCACCATCACTAAAGAAGCAGGCTCGGTTGGCGTCAAGGCAATTGCTGCAAAAGATGGTATCATCGCCATTAAAATCAAAAGCAGCCGCATGTTGCTGGCTTATGGATTCCTTCGGAAGATTTTTGAAGTCTTTGAAAAATACCGCACTCCAATTGATATGATCACTACGTCTGAAGTGGCCGTTTCGGTTACTATTGACAGTGATACCTATCTCAAAGAGATTGTGAAGGAGCTTGAACCTTTTGGTTCTGTGGAAGTGGATCGCGATCAGACCATTGTTTCAATTGTTGGTAATGAAATTGCTGAGACAAAAGATGTGCTGAGCCGCCTGTTTGATTCACTTAAACAGGTACCTGTGCGGATGGTTTCTTATGGTGGTAGCCGGCACAATGTATCCCTGTTGATACCTTCCGGCAGCAAACAACAAACCCTGCAGTTACTGAATTCCGGTTTATTCGGACTTTAATAAGAAGGCAGGGTTGGAAACTTATCGTTTCTTAAGGATCAGGTCCTGGTCGAACATCCATTGGTAAACGAATTTCATCCATTCGACATCACTGCTTGGATTGTTCATGCCAAAGCCATGCCCGCCTTTTTCATAGGTATATAAATCGTTTTTAACGCGGACTTTATCCAGGGCCTCTTTTAGTTTAAGGCTGTTGTCTATTTTAACGGTACGATCGTCCTTGGCATGCACCAAAAATACAGGTGGTGTTTTTTTCGTCACCTGGTTTTCCAATGAGAAAAACTTTACCTGTGCTGGATCTGGTTCCTGTCCGAGTAAAGCCTCCCTGCTACCCTTATGCGAAAATTCATCTGTAAAACTGATCACCGGATACACTAGAATTGAAAAATCAGGGCGTAGAGATGTTTTTAGCGGATTCGATATAAACGCCTGATCGAAGTGGACAGTTGCAGAACCGGCCAGATGTCCGCCAGCACTGAATCCCATGATACCAACCTGTTTCGGATTGAGTTGCCAGAGTTTGGCTTTTTCCCGAACGAACTGGATGGCCCGCTGTGCATCCTGTAAGGGACCAATAGTTTTATTTTCCATGCTCTCGTCTGAAGGCAGGCGATACTTCAGCACGAAAGCAGTTACGCCCCACTCATTGAATTTTTTTGCTACAGCAGCACCTTCGTGGTCGGCAGCAAGCACCCTGTATCCGCCACCCGGACAAATAATCACTGCTGTTCCATTGGCTTTTGAAGGGTCTGGTAAATAGGCAGTGAGCGTTGGTTTCGTAACATTCGAAATAATCAAACGTCCACTGCCTGCTGTTTCAGCCTTCTCAACAAGGGAGGAAGGTTTTGAATTTGGAATTGAATCTGCCGGATAGAGATCAAATACATCCTGGCCTACTGCAAAAAGACTTAGAGTTGACATCAAAAAAAATAGGATGAACGCTTTCATTTGTTTCGCTTTCATCCTATGAATATAAATACTGTCTGGCTAATTTCAGTGGCTCATGTGTTAAATCACCAGCATGGCATCACCGTAGCTAAAAAAGCGGTACTTATCCTTGATGGCTTTTTTGTACGCTTCCATGGCCAGGTCGTAACCGGCGAAGGCACAGGTCATGATCAGCAGGCTGGTCTTTGGCAGGTGAAAATTGGTTACAAGAGAATCCGCTATAGAGAACTCATACGGTGGGTGGATAAAATGGTTGGTCCAGCCCTCGGATGGTTTCAATAACTTTTCAGCCGTAAAGGAGGATTCAATTGCCCGCATGGTAGTTGTACCGATGGAACAGATCCGGTGATTATTGGTTTTCGCCTTGTTCACAATCTGGCAGGCAGTATCATCGATCCGATAATATTCTGCATCCATTTTATGTTTGGAAAGATCCTCCACCTCAATGGGTCGGAAGGTTCCAAGTCCGGTATGTAGGGTTACTTCAGCAAAGCGGATGCCTTTGATCTCGAGGCGTTTGATTAACTCGCGACTAAAATGCAGTCCCGCAGTGGGAGCAGCAACCGCACCCTCGTGCTTGGCATATACAGTCTGATAACGCTCTTTGTCTTCCTCATCCGGCTTACGTTTGATGTATTTGGGAAGCGGTGTCTCTCCCAGGAACTCCAGCATTTGACGGAACTCTTCATCGGTTCCTTCCCAGAGAAAGCGGATGGTACGACCGCGACTGGTAGTATTGTCAATTACTTCAGCCACCAGTTCGTCGTTGTCTCCAAAATAGAGTTTATTACCAACGCGGATCTTACGGGCCGGATCTACGATTACATCCCAAAGGCGATTGGGTTTGTTCAGCTCACGAAGCAGGAACACTTCAATTTTAGCACCGGTTTTTTCCTTACGGCCATACATACGCGCAGGGAACACCTTAGTGTTGTTTACGATGAATACATCCTTGTCGTCGAAATAATCCAGGATATCCCGGAAGGTCTTGTTTTCGATGTTTCCGGTCTTGCGATGTACCACCATCAGGCGGCTGTCTTCTCTTTTTTTCGCAGGGTTCTGGGCAATAAGATTAAGGGGGAGATCGAACTTAAACTGTGATAGCTTCATGTATAAAATGGTTTTTACAACCACCAGCCACACGACACATATCAACATCCAGGGAAGAGGGGTGTCTTTCACAACCCGGACTTACGGCTCCGGTATTGATATCATGTTACGGCATGATGTTTAAATGGGTGCAAAGGTAGGATTAAAACTTCATTTCGCAAAGATCTCCGACCGTCCAGGAATTGCGTCTAATAAACGTTTGGTAACCAATGAGGTAGGGTGGTTGATTACCTGGTTTGTGCTGCCCAACTCAGCTATTCTGCCCTTCTCCATAACCAGGATGCGGTCGCTGATGTATTTCACTACCCCCAGGTCGTGTGTAATAAAAAGGGCGGTAAAGCCAAATTCAGCTTTTAATTCATTGATCAGGTTCAGCACCTGTGCCTGTACACTTACATCGAGTGCGCTTACGCTTTCATCAAAAACTACAAAAGCAGGATTAAGTGCCAATGCTCTTGCGATTCCAATCCGCTGTCGCTGTCCACCACTGAATGCATGTGGATACCGGTAATAATGTTCCGGTTGCAGATGAACTTTTTTGAGCAAGTCCATCACCTGCTCTTTTTGACTAGCCGGGGTTAAGTCGGGATGATGAACCTGCAACGTTTCCCGGATGGCTTCTCCAATCGGGATGCGTGGATTAAGTGAACCGTAAGGATCCTGGAAAACCAGCTGCATCTCTTTTCTGTACCGGCGTAAATTTCGCTTAGGCAACTCCGTAAGTTCAACTCCGGATATCCGGATACTTCCATTTTGAATCGGTATCAGTTGCAAAAGTGCTCTGCCAAAAGTAGTTTTCCCGCAACCGGATTCTCCAACAATGCCAAGTGTCTCCCCTTTAAAAATATCCAGGTTGATTTCATCAACAGCTTTGGTGAATTCAGTTGCCTGACCAAAGAACCGGCGTTTTTTCGGATACCAGACACGTAAGGAGCGGATCGAGATCAGGGTTGTTGCCTCTTGATTTGCAACCCGATCTTTTTCTGCGGGATCTTTATCGGCCGGTAGTTTGTCAGTTGAGTTATCACTCAGAAAATCATCTACTACAGGAAGTTTCTGTCCCTTCTCATATAAAATTGGGCGGCATGCCAGCAGTGCCCTGGTATAGGGGTGCTGAGGATTGGTAAATATTGAATCACAACTTCCTTCTTCCACTATTCTTCCCTTATATAGAACAATTACACGATGTGCAAAATCACGTACCAGTCCCAGATCATGGGTGATAAACAACATCCCCATTTTCGTTTGTTCCTGAATGTTGGTTAGTAGCTCCAGTATACTTTTCTGCACGGTCACATCCAGGGCCGTAGTAGGTTCATCTGCAATAAGCAGGGAAGGTTCGCAGGCAAGTGCCATTGCGATCATCACCCGTTGTTTCTGTCCGCCACTGAGTTGGTGCGGATATTTTTTCAATACCAGCTCGGGTTCGGGTAATTGCACTTTTTGAAATAAATCAAGTGTCTTTAGCCGGGCATCTTTTGAGGATACTCCT
>JALOMU010000178.1 GCA_025455285.1 Flavihumibacter sp. | reverse complement strand
CCGTCCCAGGTTATAACCGTTGCATGCCAGGCCCTCCAGCAATGATTCAGCAACTTGTTTTTAAATGCATACTGGCCATTCTTGTTTTTCTTATACCTGCTGTATTTCTCATTCGTTGGAATCAGTTGATTGGGATCATTTTCATAGTCATATACCTGGGCAGTCTTCAACCAGATATCATCCACGCCTACTGATTTTGCCAATGCTTTTGCGTCTTCAATCTGGTGTTCATTTGGTTTTACCACGAGGAATTGAAATACCACAAATGGTTTTTGTGAGCCCATTTCTTTTTTGGCCTGTACTATGTTTCTTGCCCCCTGTAATACTTTTTCCAACTTGCCGCCTACCCTGTATTGTTGATATACTTCCTGGGTGGTTCCATCTATTGAAATGATTAATCGATCTAACCCGCTCTCCACTGTTTTCCTAGCATTCGCTTCAGTAAGGTAATGTGCATTGGTGGAGGTGGCTGTATAGATTCCCTTTTCGGATGCATACTGTACCATGTCAAGGAATTCCGGATTCAGGTAGGGTTCACCCTGGAAATAAAACACCAGGTAAAACAGGTCCTTGTATAACTGATCAATGGTATTACGGAAAAAATTACTCTGCAACATGCCGGTCGGACGTGTGAAGGCTCTCAGTCCGCTTGGACATTCCGGACAACGAAGATTACAGGACGTGGTCGGCTCCACACTGATGGAAATAGGAACTCCCCATTGCACGGCTTTCCCGCTGTATTTGCTGATATAATAACTGCTGAGCACTTTCGCAGCGTTCCATGCCCTTCGGACACTCATCTTGCGCAGCATATTCATCGAATCTCTAAAATGAAACGGCATTGGTCAAAGATACAATCCATTCTCACACTCCGCCCCGGCGGATGGCCATCCGCCGGGGCGGAGTGAAGGAATTACCTATTTTTGCGCGCGATGGCAAAAAAGAAAAAAGGTCAGGAATCCGGACCGAAATATTTACTGGCAGTACTTGTCCTGGTACTGGTCGGCTTTTTAGCCTGGTGGTGGTTCGCTACATCGGAACCTGATTTTGAACACTATGAAGATTTTGGAATTGAAATACCAACTAATTTTCAAATTCACGGAATTGATGTTTCAAAATACCAACAACGCATCAATTGGGAAGCAGTAAAGGAGATGCGGGCAGAAGATGTGAAAATTGGATTTGTCTTCATAAAAGCTACAGAAGGTCTGGGTAATATGGATCAGCAATTCCGGCGGAACTGGAAGCATTCCAAAGAAGCCGGATTGCCAAGAGGAGCGTATCATTTTTTTATCGCGCCAAAAAGCGGAGCAGAACAGGCTGAAAATTTTATTCGTCGGGTGGAATTGGAAAAAGGAGATTTACCTCCTGTTCTGGATGTTGAACAAACCTATGGGGTTAGCAATTCCAGGCTGAGGTCAGAAGTGAAAGCCTTTCTGGATCGGCTGGAATCGCACTATGGCGTTAAGCCAATCATTTATACCAATGTTGATTTTTATAACCGGCACTTAAAAGATGAATTTGACAGCTATCCGCTCTGGGTGGCACATTATCTTAAAAAAGACCGGCCCCGAATCGCGCGGAACTGGGCCTTCTGGCAGTATAGCGAAACAGGAAGGGTCAGTGGCATCCGCGGGAAAGTAGATTTTAACGTCTTTAATGGAGATTCAACAGATTTTCGCGACCTGCTAATAGAGTAGTAGCTTTGAAAAAATTCGAGTATGAGCGGAATGGAACAGGATGCCCGGGATCTGCTGTATAAAACACTGATGACAGTTTCCATTGGTGCACTCTGGATGTTACTCAATATGACCATTGGGTTATATGCCGGATGGTTTTTCTTTGATCAAACCCCCAAAGCGGGTAACTATATCTGTTATATTTTCGCTGTCGGGTCCTTTCTCTGGATGATCCGGTACTTTTATAAAATGTGGTCAACCAAACCCGCCCCCAAATCCTAACCCAGCCTCCTTTGCCTCCCGTCTCCTTTGTCTCCCTTCTCACGTCTCACATCTGACGTCTCACCTATATTTCCTCTTCCTGCTCTTCCTGTATTTTTCGTTAATAATTTCCGCCATCGGCTTTTCATACACTTTGCTTTCAACCCATGAAATGATATCCAGATAGGCAAAAGCCCTGGTTTCAAAACGGTCTTTTTCCAGGTGTTTGATTTTATGCAGGAATTTTTCCAGCTCTGGTTTCATTTTTCTTGGAGATACACCAAATGAATGGCGGATAAACCGGAACATCTCTTCTTCCACCACCGTCAGATTTTTCATTTTCGCCATAAAGCGATATACGGATTTAATCAGTGACTCAATGATCTCATCATTTCCCAGTTCATAATGCGCCAGCATATGCATCAACCGTGCATAACTTTGCAGGTCTATCCGTAAATCCGCTGATGTATCATTGATGATCTTCTGCAGGAAATCAATACTGGTATTGTAATCGCCGCTTCCGAAATACAAGGTCGCCAGTTTATAATTAAAAACAACAATCCGGTGCGGGTCTACATAAAGCGCATACTCATCCAGGTTAGTTAATACCCTGTCTACCATTTTGAGCCCTTCCTTGAAGGTGCCGGTCATAAGGTGCCAGTTTAACCTTGCACTATTGATGTAGATGCTGGTATGGATCCTGAAATTATCGTGCTGGAGTGCAATCGGCGTATGCGAAAAAGCCTCAAACTCTTCCAGCACTTTTTCAAACAACTGATAATTGCGAAGATCAAAATGGGCATTCAAAAGGTTGTGCATTCCCTTGATGTAGTGTCCTAATTCCACTTTTTTCATGACCTCGTTTTCATCAAAGAGATCTACCCATTTCTGGGCATAACGGTAATACATCAGGAAATCCTGCCGGATAAACGCATACCAGGTATAACTCTGGTACAAATAGAGTCGTTCGTAAAAATCTGTCAGCTGAAACGCATCCTCCGGCAATTGCTCTTTAAAAAACTTCCGGATGCCGGTTTCATCTTTTTCATTGCGGGCATGACCATGTTTGGTGTACCAGCCATATAATCTCAAAGCCAGGTTGGAAAGCCTGGTTACGCGATCTATATGCCCGCTTATCTCCAGTGCTTCCTGGGTTAACTTTTCTGTCTTTTCCTGGATACTTCGGGTAATATGCAGGGTTTCAATTTTTTTCTCAAGTGAAATCACCTGCGCCAGGTAGTTAAATTTTCCATTGGCTTTAGCGATCTCTCTTGCTCTTTCCAGAATTTTCAGGGACTGATGTTTCAAGCCTTTGTTGTAGAGTATCCTGGCATTATCAAGTTGTTCAGACAATTGAAGTTCGAGAGTGTCCGTGCTTTTAAGATCCCGTAAGCTGGCCAGTACCTGCTTGTATAAATGGGTTTTGATATTATTTAGCTGTGGTTTCTGGATGGATGGCAGTTTTTTCAACAATATCCGTTCATCATACTCTGCGAGCTTATCCAGTGCATCAAACAGTTCAACAATTTTAAGGTCCTCTTTCGCCGAACTCCGCTTGATATAAAGCTTAAAATGCCTTTTTTCTGCCTTGTGAAGTGATTTTATGAGTTGAAAAAGAGAGTCGGTAGATCGGTTGGACATCATTAACTTATTTTCTGCAAATCCTTGCTGGATAAGGGTTTAACTGCAAAAATATCCTTTTTGGAGTAATAAACCGGTTCAAATTTTGATTTTCGGGAAGAAAATTCCCGGGCTACTTTTACATCATCGAACGGGAAAACAGAAAACGACCCGGCCTCACATCGGAAAGCAAATTAGAAGCAAACGGTGAAAAAATATGGCAGGCAATCGTTAGAAGCAAAGCATCGTAGAGGTCGTAATCCCGAATCCTGAAAAGGAACAAAGCAAGACTCGAAGATTTTTTTATATGGCAAGCAATCGTTAGAGGTCGACTGTTTCTACAGTGGACCTTCTTTTTTTTAATGGCGACGTGAAAATAGGGGTCTCCTATCACATAACAAAGAAATTGGTTAAAATTTTTTAACAATTAGGTAATTTATCCTTCCCTGTTGCCATTTATCCTTTCTACTTCTGATTTATGTAAAATTCTTTTCCCAACCGGTTTTATTGAGGCATATTGAGATTCTAAATAGAATTCATGAGAAAAATTGCCTTTTTGATCCCTGCCGCACTTTTGCTGGCAACAGGATCATTTGCACAAAAAAAAGGGAAAAAGGATGCTCCTCCTCCCACAGCTGATACTGCCAAAAAAGCGCCTCCTGCACCACCGGCAAAACCTACTGTAAAGGACAAAACCAAATCAAGCAAAAAGCATGAGGGGTTGTTTACACTTTACCAGGATACTGTTACAGGTTCTGTGCAACTATATATCCGTAAAGATCAAATAGGTAAAGAATATCTCTATCAGAGTTTTTCAATGGGCGGACCAACAGCCTTATTCCTGCATCAGAATATGATTCGTTCTACCTTCCCTTTTAAGGTGGAAAAGTCGTTTGATAAGCTGGAGTTCAAACAAATGAATACCAACTTTTACTACGATAAAAACAACGCGGTTAGTCGCGCTGAAAATGTTGACGTTAGTGATGCCGTTATTTTAGCCGAAAAGGTTGTTATTGAAGACAGCCTGGGATACCTTATCGCAGCAGACGGTCTCCTGCTGGGCGATAAACTCGACCCTGTTAAACCCATGATGCCACCCGGATTACCTCCTGGTGCCGTTTTCAACCTGGGCAACCTGAATCCTTCCAAATCAAAATATGGACTGGTTCGTTCTTTTCCTAATAATACGGACGTACTGGTGGAACTTGCTTACGATAATCCTATGCCGTTTAACGGAGGAGGAAAAGATATTACCGATGCCCGATATGTGCGAGTGAAAATGCAACATTCCTTCCTGGAACTTCCAAAAAATGATTTTCGCGCACGCCGTGATGATCCCAGAGTTGGTTACTTTGGATCTGAGGTAGATGACCTGACTTCTCTTTCACCAACTCCCTATAAAGACATCATCAATCGCTGGAACCTGGTAAAAAAAGATCCGAATGCCGCTCTCAGTGAGCCGGTAGAG
>JALOMU010000177.1 GCA_025455285.1 Flavihumibacter sp. | reverse complement strand
ACTGTAACAATCCAAAATGCACCCACCGCTGAGTGGCAATCTTTCGGTATTTATCTTCCGTAGTTCCGGTTAACTGAACATTTTCATTTTGTAAAAAAGCTTCCATTGCTTCCGGGTTCGGTCTCTGCTCCGGTTTTTTAAAACTACTGTTCAGCCTGTTCAGGTAATAATAAAACCGGGTCGACTGCCGCATGCCCAGTTTATAATAGGTATCGGGATCACCTCCTCCCCATCGCAGGAAGGCTTCCGCTTTCAGAAAACTTACTTCAGCAGCTGTTATCAGGATCCCAGGAATATGCGGATTGAACATAAACGTGGCTGAATCCAATATGGCAAATTTGCCGAGGTTTACCTGTTGCTGCTCCAGTGACCAGTTTACCGGTAAAGCCCTGTATTCATCATTTGGTACAAATCCCGCTCCTGAACTTACGCCAAACTTGTCAAACATTACCGGTATTCGAGGATCAGCTGCCGGCAATAACACTTCTTCCAGCAAATATTGAGGTGCGGAATAATTTGTTAATTCGGTTAAGGCAAACCGTAAGTCCAGGGTATTATCGGCTAAGGGTGCGAGTAAGATATCTTCCTGTTCCACATTGTATTCTGCTTCTTCACTTAAAAGTGGATTTACTACCGTATTGGCTAACAACTCATTCACCTGCGCTTTTGCATAAGATTCATTCACATGGGATATCCGCATGAGCAGGCGCAGACGCAATGCATTCGAATATCTCTGCCATTTTTGAAGATTTCCATTTAATAAGATATCCTGCGTCCGGAATAAATTAGCAGTCGCAGGGTCAGGCGCCAACGCAGCAAAATATGCATTCAGCGCTTTCAACTGCTCAATAGCCTCTTTATAAATGTCTGCCGCGTCGTCGAATTTGGCCATTTTAGCTTCTCCGCTTGCATTCAGACTACCAGCTTCTGTGAAGGGTATATCGCCCCAGAGATCTACCATCTGACAGGCCTGGTCATAAAAAATAACTTTTGCGGCATTCAGAAACAAACTCACTTTTTCTTTTTCCGCTGCAGGCAAATCGCGGTGAATTTTTTGCATCTCCCGGTAAAGCGCCATGGTACCTGTACCACTTCCAACCGGACGATAAAAATCATTCCACCTGCTTTCTGTATAACTTGGATTTTGCAAGTAAACACCTGGTGTATTTAAATAACCAACAGTTTGACTGTAGATTCCTGAATGCATCACTACAAAGGTTCTCATTTCCCAGTAAGAGGGCCTGATCCGGTAATTATTCAGCATCTCAGTAAACAGCTTTTCAACACGGGCGGTAGTGAGTTGATCCGGATCATTATACAAACGCTCCAGCTTTTTGGAACAACCGGTTCCAAGTAGTACCGCTAGCAACAGCAATAGTATATGATGAATAATCCTTCTCATTTTTAAAAGCCCATTTGAATGGATACACCAAAACTCCTGGTGGCAGCTGTGGTTCCGTCATCAATACTCTGCCTTGTCCAGGCTGTTCCAATCGGCGTCTCCGGGTCCAGGTTTTCCAGGGTGCGCCACAGATAAATTAAATTTCGTCCGATTAATGAGAACCGCATGGATTGAATTTTCCATTTTGTCAATTGCTTTGCAGGCAATGAATAAGTTAAGGAAGCTTCCCTCATTTTCAGATAACTATTATCATAAATCGCACCTTCTTCATTTAATGCATTGGGTCCCCAATAAAACATGTTCATATAATAATAGGCAGCATCTACAATTTGTGTATTCGGCTTTCCATCCAGTCCTACCCCTGGAAGAATAATTCCATCCCTGTAAATTTTTGCACCACCCGGAGCCTGCTGCTGGTGATTGGCCAATGCTACCTTCTGCCCATTTGGATCTATATAATAGGGCAAACCTCCATATTTTTCATTTCTGTATTTCAGGGTGGATTCATACATGCCTGCACCTAAATTATACTTCAGCGCCGGTGATACCAACTGTCCGCCTATTCGGTAATCCATCATCAGATCCAGGCTGAACGACCGATACCGGATACTGTTCATCCAACCACCTATCAGGTCCGGCATGATATTACCTGCTTTTTTATAACGGGTATTATCAATAATATAAAGACCATTTGCTCCAACGATTGGCTCCCCTTCCGCATTTGTTTTTTTCGGGTATACATAAATGTTACCTACTTTTTTTCCTTCTTCTGCCATGATCCGGATAGCTCCCTGTTCCATTTCCTGGTACACCATTTCTTTCACCCCTTCTGCCAGTTTCATGGTTCGGGTTGATACATACGAGAGATTGATGCCTGTTTTCCAATGAAACTGCTTGCCCGATACAGGTATCGCATCTAATCCCAGCTCTATTCCGGATGAACGCAAGGCTCCACTGTTTACCAACCTGGAATCAGCACCCATACTAACGGGTACGGTTAACTGTAATATCTGATCCTGTGTCTGGTTCTGGTACCAGGTGAAGTTAATTCCCAACCGGTTATTCAGGGCAACTGCTTCTATTCCCAGCTCAATTTCCTGCTTACGCTCCGGGCGTATGGAGTTATTTCCATATCTGGTCTGCGTTTGCTGGGTAGAAACATTTCCATTGAACGTGGGCAATACCTGCTGGTTATACGTAATGGCTGCTGTATAAGGCGGCGGTGCATTTCCAACAAATCCATAACTCGCGCGGAATTTGGCATAATTCATAAAGGAAGGCAGTGTCAGTGCTTCATGCAATAACACACTTCCATTTAAGGAGGGATAGAAATAACTGTTCTTTCCGGGAGGCAGCGTAGATGAATATTCCTGCCGGGCAGTTAGCTCCAGGAAATAGCTATTCTTCCAGGAAGCCTGTGCAAATCCCAGGTAAGCATATCGCAAACTATTGATCCGGTTGGTTCGGTTGATCAAGGGCCCGAATGAATTACTGAGATTAAACCAGTTCTCTTTTACCAGGCCCGCGGAGGTGGTGGATGTCTGATCCGTATACTTTTCTTCTCTCACCTGGTAACCCGCATTTAAACTGATACGCCAGTTTGCATCGAGCTTCTTTTCATAGGTTGCAAGCGCATCCCCATAAATCAAACTATAACGTCCTTCCGAATTACCATAATGCCCGGTGCTGGTTGTTCCATTAAACTCTTCGGGGTATTCACTGAAGTTGCGGGTATCAATCTGCAGGCTGGTAAAATCCTGTCCCACACGCGCCCTGAAACTCAACGCTTCATTCAATTTATAATTGATGGTAGCTACACTAAACAGGCGGTTCTGATCTTCCAGTTCCCGGTTTCTGAGCTGCGTCCACAATAGATTAAGCGCTTCCACTTTTACCGGGTACCTGAATGCTTCTCCAGGGTTACGAACAGACTGATCCCATGGCACCCATTTAAATCCCTGGCTGGTTTTAAAGTTGTCAAACAACAAATCGGTTCTGTCTGCCCGGCTTAAGAAACCATCATAGGCTGCCACTACCCGGGTTAATTGCAGGGGTCGATTCAACACCCTGCTGTTCACCCAACTGAACACCACATCCGCACTGAGTTTGGGCGATATCTTATATTGTGTATTCAGGAAAAAAGTGGTTCGCTGGAGATTGCCCCCAACCTGGATTCCTTTGTAATCATTTCGGGTTAATGCCAGCCGGTAACTTGCTTTCTCTGTTTGATCAGCAAAGGAAATATTAAAGATGGAGTTCATTCCCGTGCGGAAAAAATCCCGGTAATTATCAGGCTGCGGGGTATAGCGTTGGCGACTTCCATCCCACCAGGGAACTTCCTGGCCTTCCATCCTCGGGCCGAATTGCGCCCATGCTAGAAAATTGGGTCGCAGGTCGTCTTCTTTGCCATCTCCATCGGTATCTACCGGAATCCATCCTTCTTCGTTTGCTCCTGCTGCCAGGTTGCTGATCCTGTCCAACCCGGGACCAAACTCATTTTGAAACTTTGGTAAAAAAGCAGCTTTTTCTACTCCAAAGGAATAATTGAATTCAATGCCCATTCCTTTTCTTTGCGCTCCTTTTTTGGAGGTGATTACTACTACGCCATTTGCGGCCTCCGAGCCATACAAAGCAGTAGCACTTGCTCCTTTCAGGATGGTGATACTTTCAATATCCAATGGATTAATATCCAGTATGCCATTTCCCCGGATCCGCTGATCCGTCCAATAGCCCTGGTTATTGATCCCTTCTGTTCCTTTCTCATTGATATTACGAATCACAGCTCCGTCTAATATATATAGCGGCTGTGCATTAAAATTCAAGGAATTCAATCCCCGGATCTGCACCTGTACAGCACTGGTAGCTCCTCCCGGCGCAGTAGTAATCCGCACCCCTGCAGCTTTTCCATATAAGGCGGCAGCAAAATTGGTATTACCTACCCGGTTGAGTTCATTTGCATCGACCGTACTGATCGAATATCCCAGGCTTTTCTTTTCCCTGTGTACACCCAATGAGGTTATGACCACTTCCGCCATTTCTTTTTGCACCGGGTTGAGGACTACCTGTAAAAACTGGTTTGTTTTTACCGACTTTCTCTCAGTTTCATACCCAATGGAACTGATCCTGATTTCAGTAGCCCCGGAATAAGGAAGCGAAAACTTTCCTTCTGCATCGGTGGTTACCCCAATCCAACGATTTTCCTGGTAGATTTCAATACTGGCATTGGGGATGGCTTCCCCCTGGGCGGAGAACACTTTTCCCTGCAGGTTGCTTTTCTCGGCAATAACTGGAGCAGGACCTATTGAAAGGGTTGCTTCCTGTGATTCAATAATTACAAACGTATTGGTATTTACCTGCTTGAAACTAAGGCCTGATTCATTTAATAGACAGCTAAGGATTTTGTCTACGGGAAGGTTTATATCGGGACAGGGGTTTACCTTTTTATCACCAAATGATTTATGTGCAAATAAAAAATAGGCACCCTTTTTCTCGTGGAGATCGCGAAGGATAGCAAAGAGGGATCTTTGCTGGGACTCCTGTGCAAAAGCAGAAAAGCCTCCAAAACTCGTGATGAGCAAGAGGAATAGTAAACCTACATCAATTATATTGGTGGCACAGGATTTACGCATTCAATAGC
>JALOMU010000176.1 GCA_025455285.1 Flavihumibacter sp. | reverse complement strand
TTTGTTTTTATGATCCGTTAATTCAAATTTGAGTGTGATTCCGCCATCAGCAGCCTTCAGATACTGATTCCAGTTACCAAAATTATGATTGGCGAAATTGTCCGGATTCGTTCTGATTTCCTTACTGTAATAATAAATGGCAGTCTGGTTATCTGTTTCCACTTTCATTATATCACATAAATAGCCAGCTACTTTTTCCTTTCGGTCTAAATAGGTCACTTCAAATTTGGGTGAGGACATTGTTCCTGCATCGTATTTTGAAGCTTTCTTTTCTTTCGTAAAAGAATAATACAGATTCGTTTCTCCGTTATAGAGCTGAACCCAATTGCCGGATTCATTCACCGATTTATAGTTTTTATCATCTATATAATACTCCCATTCTTTGCCCAGATAAGGTGCCAGACGAGCAGTAATATCCTTACCCTCCAGATCTTTGTATTTGTGTTTTATTTTAATCACACCTACAAAATCCCCTGATCCGGAATGAAAGGAGGTTATCATTAAAAACAATAAGGCAATAATTCCCATCTTTTTCATAAGTAAGTTTTAATAGCGATTTGCAATATAGATTTTATCTATCTTATCATTTAATAAATAAATAAAATTGTTGAATAAATCATCGATAATTTCGCAGTAAACCCAACGTCTAACAAATTAAGCTAAAACATATGGATACCCTCCAAAAAGTCAATGAAGAAGGCGGTGCTACGAACCCCTCCCAGGACATTTCCAAATGTCCCTTTCATAATGGTGAGATGATGAAAGGTAAAGCAGGTGGTGGAACTAAAAACATCGACTGGTGGCCGAATCAGCTCAGGTTGAATATTCTCCGTCAGAATTCGAATCTCTCCAATCCAATGGGAGAATCCTTCAATTATGCGGAAGAGTTTAAATCGCTTGATCTGAACCAGGTAAAACAGGACATCTATCAATTGATGACAGATTCCCAGGACTGGTGGCCTGCTGACTATGGGCATTATGGTCCATTTTTTATCCGCATGGCCTGGCATAGTGCTGGTACCTACAGAATTTATGATGGTCGCGGTGGAGCAGGATCAGGTTCCCAGCGTTTTGCACCACTGAACAGCTGGCCTGATAATGCCAACCTGGATAAAGCCCGTCTCCTCTTGTGGCCGATCAAGCAGAAATATGGCAAGAAATTATCCTGGGCGGATCTCATGATTCTTGCAGGCAACTGCGCCCTGGAATCCATGGGCTTCAAACCCTTTGGTTTTGCCGGTGGACGGGAAGATATCTGGGAGCCGGAAGAAGATGTGAACTGGGGTTCAGAAAGAGAGTGGGTTGCTCATCACAGAAACCCGGAAGCGTTGGAAACTCCGCTGGGAGCAACTGAAATGGGTTTGATTTATGTTAACCCGGAAGGTCCGGATCGCCAACCCGATCCCGTTCTGGCTGCTAAAGCCATCCGGGAAACATTTGGCAGAATGGCTATGAACGATGAAGAAACTGTTGCCCTGATTGCCGGTGGTCACACTTTTGGTAAAACTCACGGAGCTGCTGACCCGGCGAAATATGTTGGCAAAGAACCAGCTGCTGCAACCATGGAAGAAATGAGCATGGGTTGGAAAAACAGTTATGGTACCGGGGTTGGTGCAGATACCATTACCAGTGGTATTGAAGGTGCCTGGACAACCACTCCCGCTAAATGGAGCCATGACTATTTCAAACATCTGTTTGAATATGAGTGGGAACTGATTAAAGGGCCCGGTGGCGCTTACCAATGGGAAGCCAAAAATGTTGGAGAAACTATTCCGGATGCACATATTGAAGGCAAATTTCATAAGCCCTTTATGCTTACGACAGATTTGTCGATGCGTATGGATCCGGCCTATGAAAAAGTATCCCGCCGCTTTTACGAAAACCCGGATCAGTTTGCAGACGCATTTGCCCGCGCCTGGTTTAAACTGACCCATCGTGATATGGGACCTATTTCCCGTTACCTGGGACCTGACGTACCTTCTGAAGAGTTGATCTGGCAGGATCCTATCCCGGCTGTAAATCATCCGTTGATAGATGATAACGATATCGCTTTCCTGAAATCCGAGATTCTGGCATCCGGACTCAGTATTGCAGAATTGGTTTCTACTGCCTGGGCATCCGCATCCACCTTCCGTGGTTCGGATAAAAGAGGTGGCGCCAATGGAGCACGCATCCGCCTGGCTCCTCAAAAAGACTGGGAAGTAAATAACCCGGCCCGACTGGCAAAAGTGCTGGATACCTTAGAAACCATCCGCGCACGTTTCAATGGGGCTCAGTCCAATGGCAAACAGATTTCCATTGCAGATATGATTGTATTGGGTGGATCAGCAGGCATTGAGAAGGCTGCAAAAGCTGCTGGTGTGGAAATAACTGTTCCTTTCATTCCTGGTAGAGGAGATGCATCACAGGAACAAACAGATGTTGAATCCTTTGCTGTACTGGAACCTGCAGCCGATGGTTTCCGCAACTTCCTCTCACCGTATCGTTCAACCAGTACTGCTGAAGAAATGCTGGTGGATAAAGCACAACTGCTTACACTTACAGCACCTGAAATGACAGCGCTGGTTGGTGGTATGCGTGTACTGAATACCAATGCGGACCAAAGCAAACGAGGTGTATTCACCAATACTCCTGAAGTACTGACAAATGACTTTTTCGTCAACCTGCTGGACTTTGGAACTACCTGGAAAGCAGCAAACGGTTCCAAAGAATTGTTTGAAGGACGTGATCGCAAAACAGGTGAAGTGAAATGGACTGCAACCCGCGCAGATCTGATCTTTGGATCCAACTCAGAATTGCGCGCACTGGCAGAGGTTTATGCCTGCTCCGACAGCAAGGAAAAATTTGTTCATGATTTTGTAGCTGCCTGGACAAAAGTGATGAACCTCGACCGCTTCGATTTAGGATAGTTAAGGCTCGGATATACACATGCAAAGTGGCTCGGCAACGGGCCACTTTTTTTATTTCACCGCATCATAAATCATCTTAGACAATTCTGCCAAAACTCCGGTGGCATCGGAATGCTTTTCAAATCCACGAGATAACAATACTACCACATATTTCCGGCCATCCGGCAAATACACAATCCCTGAGTCATGCGCTATTTTGGTGATGGAACCACTCTTGGTAGCAGTCTTTACATCAGCCGGCAACTTGGCCGGTATAGCATCCCTGTAATACTGATCCTGCAGTACACGAATCATTTCAGCACAAGCCATCTTGCTGACAAAACTTCCATTACCCAACTGTTCAAATAGCAGCATCAAATCATAGGCAGTTGTGGTATTATTCCTCCCGGCATCAAACGCTTTCTGGTCTTCAACTCCTCTTAGCACCTGGATATCTCGCGCACCCATTTCCATCATCGTGGCCATCACGTTCTCTGCACCAACCAGGTCAATCATCATATTGGTTGCCAGGTTACTGCTTTTGGTAATCATGCGATGAAGAATATCAGAAATCGGTAGTTCTTTTCCAATCAGTTGATATAATTCAAATTCACTGTCATCCGCCGGACTTACACTAAATGCAGACCCATCCACAATACTCTTAAAACTATTGCTCACTTTTATTTTATCATGCAGAGAAAACTTACCGGCGGCAGCCTGCTTATAGGCTTCCATCAGTACAGGTGTTTTCATAGTACTGGCCGCATGAAAAGTTTCCTTCTCATTGATAAAAAATGTTTGGCCTGTCCCAAGGTCTTTGAAGGCAATGCCAAAGGAAGCCTGTGGATAGTTGGCCATTTCCGCCCGCAATGACTTATCCAGTTTAGCGATATCCATTTTTTTCTCTTTAATTGGTTTCAGCTCCATCTCTTCAAAATCAAGGCGGGATGCCGGATCTCTCACTTCAATGCGTACCCGATCAATCGTACCATCCGCCTTCAATCCATAAGAAACATAGGCTTCCGTAGGAACTCCCATATTTCTGAAACTGGCAATAAAATTATTGTATTGGAAATAGCACATATCCGCTACATAATGTTCCATGTTATCAAACCGCAATACCAATGAATCTTCTTCTGATTGAATGGTTGCTCGTCCCAATAAAGGTTCTGTAAAACTACCGGTATATGCTTTTAAAGGCAGGGAGGGTTTATCTCCCTGCACCCTGGCAATACTAATGTCTTTCTTTCTTGAAAGCGCACGCGCTACTGCTGAGTCCTGAATTCGTTTATATCCACCCAACCAGTCAAATGTTGGATTACCCATATAATAATCCAACACATGATAGATGATGGACCAATAGGCTGCTGTGGAAGCCTGGTTGGTTAATACTACTACGCCAAGTTTCAAATCCGGTACCAGCGCGATTTGTGATACAAATCCGGATAAAGCCCCGCCATGTCCGATTACTTTATATTTTCCATAATTGTAGGAGCGAAATCCGGAAGCATACCCCCAGAAATCAGATTGAGAAGGCGCGATCAGGGAATCCACTTTACTGATAGGCATGGGCCGGATAATCTTCCAGAGATCGGCAGTTGCTGCAGGTGTCAGCACCCGCTCCTTATTGGGGGTTCTGCCTGAATCCAGCTGTGTTATCAGCCAGTTTGCCATATCGCTTGCATTAGACACAATTCCACCAGCCGCATTTCCTGCATCTCCGATATTAGTTTCCCGAAAGGTTTCCACCACCCGGATATCATTGTAGGAACGGGCATGCCCAAACGAAAAATTGGTTTTCTTTTTCAGGTCTGTATAACGTGCAATACTTTCCTTCATACCCACCTTTTTGAAAATGCGTTCCTGCACAAATTCTTCCCATGGCATGCCGGCTACAGTCGATACAAGTTCACCGGCGGCAACATACAAGATGTTATCATAGGCATAGGTGGTTCTGAAATCATAGCGAAGCGGAAGTTGTGGAAGTTTTTGCAGGATCTCTTTCCTGCTGTAGGTAGCAGGAGGAAACAACATGATATCACCTGCGTAAGCCTGTAAACCGCTGTGATGGACCAGCAAATCACGTACCGTCAGATTTTGAGTTACATAGGGATCACTCATTTTAAACCAGGGAAGGTGTTGTATTACTTTATCATCCCAACG
>JALOMU010000175.1 GCA_025455285.1 Flavihumibacter sp. | reverse complement strand
CTCATCATCGTATTCCGGAATATTAATACTGCCTCCAAACATCAGGTGTTCAAAAAGGTGCGCAAATCCGGTTCGATTCGGATCCTCATCCCGCGCACCCACATCATACAACACATTTACAACTGCCATGGGCGTGCTGTTATCTTCATGCACCAGCACCCGCAATCCATTGGGCAGGACAAATCTTGAAAATTGAATCATACTGCAAACTTAAATCAAAAGACCTCATTTCTTCTTTTTGAGAATACTTCCCACTTTCATGAAGAGTTCTTCCAGGTCGCCATCCTTCTGTCTTACTACGAGAAATTTCAGTTTTGCTCCCGTTTGCTGCAACATACTCCGGTATGCCTGGATATTCCTGCTCATATTATTATCAACTGCTATAATTACATCACCCACCTTGAACCCTGCTTTTTCTGCCGGTGAACCAGGCATGATATCAGTTACTGTTACCTGGCCATCGATAAAATAAAAACCCAGGCCGGTATAAGCATAATCAAAAGGCTCCCGGAAATGTTTGTTGGGAGTCAGGTAAATTTCCCTCCGATCATAATTGAAAATCACATTAAACCGACGTAACAGATCATTGCCTATGAGTCCGCCCAGGTAGGGATAGGAAGTTACATTGAACTCGTCTTCAAATATAAAAGTGGGAACCCTTCGAAACTTGTAAGGTCCGACCCGAAACTCCTTGGTGGTGGTGATTTTCATGAATGCTTTCCCGCCCAGCCCCTCTGCCTGGGTGGTCCAGAACTTCTTTTTTTTACTGTATAAACTGCTATCGCCAATAAAATCTTCTGTCAGTAACAGGGATAAACCGGCTCCGATATCAAAGAAAAACCGGGTGTTGATTTTACGTTCTTCTTTGATCCGGTTGGTGGTAACCGGGATGGTAGCCAGGTTGGGACGAATCATAAAACCTCCTTTCGGGTACCGAATCGTACCTGGTGAATACACGGAAATCCGGCTGGTGTCATAATCCAACTTAACGATGTAGCGGGATAGAAAACTATACCCGATAATACCATCAATATGTTCGCCATAAACACTTGTCAGAATCTCATAATCATTGATGTGAAAGTTCAGGCTGTCTACTGTTAGTCCGGGGAAATGAAGCGTGTTATTGTTGGCAAACCGGACCTTTTTTACTCCTGCAATGCCTCTGATCGTGCGGTCAGAAGCAACGGACGGAATTTTTAACCTTTCTACAGTAGTGGAATCCAGGGAAATACCACCGCTACCCGTGTCTAATATAAAGTTCAGGGAATCCGGATAATCGTTCAGTTTTGCTTTTAAAGTAACCACTCCTCCGCTATACATTCTGAATCCAAAGCTGGTAATGAGTTGAGCCGGGGGCTGGGAAAAATACTCCTGTGCTGTTACCGAAAGGAAACAGGCAGAGCAGCAGGCAATCAATAGCAGTTTAGAAAGGTAGCGCACTGAATGAATTTACAATCAATTTGAAACCGAATTGAACCGTCGGTCATAAATTATTTGAACCCATCCAACATTCACAACCTAATTTTGTTGGTCATAGTGGAATAAAATCGCATCATGCAACTAGCAGAACTGTATCGCAAAGCCCTGAATTTCGAGTTTTTATCTGAAGCCGAAGGGGTCTTCCTGTTTCACCAGGCACCCCTGGCTGAATTGATGCAGGTGGCAGATACCTTACGAAAAATCCAGGTGCCGCACGGAAAAGTGACCTGGATTATTGACCGGAATATGAACACCACCAATGTTTGTATCGCCAATTGTAAATTCTGTAATTTTTACCGGATACCGGGACATGCGGAAGCTTATATCACGGATCTGGATACCTATAAAGTCAAAATTGAGGAGACCTTTAAATATGGTGGAGAGCAGCTCCTGCTGCAGGGAGGTCACCACCCGGAACTGGGACTGGCCTATTATGTAGACCTGTTCAAACAGCTCAAGCAACTCTTCCCCAACCTTAAGTTACATGCACTGGGACCACCCGAAGTGGCCCATATCTGTAAACTGGAAAAGAAATCACATTATGAAGTGCTCAAGGCGCTAAAAGATGCAGGCATGGATTCCCTGCCGGGACCGGGAGCAGAAATACTGGTGGATCGGGTACGGCGCCTCATCAGTAAGGGCAAATGTGGGTCTCAGGAATGGCTGGATATCATGCACGAAGCGCATAAGCTAAACCTGACCACTTCTGCTACCATGATGTTCGGGCATGTCGAAACCATTGAAGAACGGATGGAACACCTGGTAAGACTGAGAGATGTCCAGGCGCGTAAACCGGATGGTGTAAAAGGGTTTATTGCTTTTATTCCCTGGACATTCCAGGATGTAGATACATTATTAGCGCGTATTCGGGGTGTACATAACCTGACTACGACAGAAGAATATATCCGGATGATTGCCCTCAGCCGCATCATGCTGCCCAATGTAAAAAATATCCAGGCCAGCTGGCTGACAGTTGGAAAGGAAGTAGCGCAACTCTGCCTGCATGCAGGTGCGAATGATTTTGGAAGTATCATGATTGAAGAGAATGTAGTAAGTGCTGCAGGTGCACCGCATCGGTTTACCTACAAGAGCATTCAGGCAGCTATCCGCGAAGCCGGCTTTGAACCCCAGCTCCGTAATCAGCAATATGAATTCCGCGAAATGCCGGAGCATATACAGGAGCAGGTAATAACGTATTAGTGGAGGAAAGGAAGAATGGAAGAGGGAGGAATGGAAGAGGGAACAAAGGAGACGGGGGCCGGAAGCAAGAGGCAAAGGAGGCCGGAAAAGAAAAAGGTGAAAGGGGCGTACCTCTTTCACCTTTTTCTCTTTTCACCAACTTTCACTTTTCACATCTCACGTCTCACCTTTCCTTGCCATTCGGGTGATTTTCTCCATCCATTCGGCTCCTTTTTTCTAACCAGTCAGTCAATTGCAACCGTTTCTGCACTGTTGTTTCACTGTTCCCGAACTGTCAGTGAACCGTCAGTGAATTGTTCCGCAACCGCTCAGGAATACTTTACAGTCAGCTGAATCAGCCCTTTCTTCCCCTCCTCCTTCTTCCATTCCCCCTTCTTTCTTTTCTCCTTTCCTCCATCGTCCTTTTCTCCTTTCCTCCATCGTCCTCTGCCCATCTTCCATGCCTCCTTTGTCTCCCGTCTCCTTTGTTTCCCCTTTTTCACGTCTCACGTCTGACGTCTCACTTTCTTCCTCTTCCCTACCCCTTCCATTTCAAATGCACGGAAACAATATTCGAGTGCAGGGAATTACTTCGGGTATAATGTCCATATCGAAGTTCAAGACTGTTCAGGTGTTGGATTCCCAGAATGCCCCTGGGTGGTGAAAAGCGGACGCCTCCTCCAAAGAAATGACTGCTGAACTGGGATAAATCAAAATTACTGCTGTAAAATTCTTTACCTGGAGCATGGGTCATGTAAGGAGCAAAATAATCAATGGCCGTTTGATGATAGTACCTGTAAAACGGCGACAAGGAATAAAACGGGCTGAGCTTTATCGACGTTTCCAAACTGGCAGTATGGGCTGCTAATCCCCAGGAATCTTTGTAATACCGGTAGTATGTTCTGAAAATAAACCGGTCCCCTGCAAAATAATTAGCTCTGAAACCAATGGGGATTTTAAATCTGCTGTCCGGTAATCGCTCCACATGCACAGTGCCATCAGTAAAATACACCCTGTTAAACGGAAGCGATAAATAGCCTTGTTGTTGAATAAGATCAAGCAGAAAACTAACCTGCAGCCGTTGGTTGACGATCTGCGACCAGGACAAAGCCAGACTATATGAATTCCTGCTGTCTCCGCCTCTCTTTAAAGGATCCGTTGAGTTACCATCTCTAAGTTCGATGGGATAAATCAGGCTGATACGATCCATGTATACCTGGCCCTTCGCGGTGAATTCACCCATTTTATTAGCTGTCTTTTTGGACCCATGCAGATTTGCGCCAATAGAGGTATAATCATATTCACCACTGTAGGACAATCCTCCTCCCCACTCTGTTCCTTTCTTTTCATTTTCCCGGCTGAAGGAAACGGAAGGATAAATTCTGGTATCTGCATAAGAGGCAGATGTTACTGTTTTGGGATCAATTTTATCTGAGGAAGCAGACGTGTAATGATCCAATCCAATATCAACCGACCAGGTTTGTTTTCGTTGCTGACGATCGAGCCGAATCAGCTTCACTTCCAGTGAATTAGACAGATCGGTTAACTTTTGGGAACCAATGCCACCGGTAACAGCAGCATGGTCACCATTCTGGTGATAATAACTTGATACCAGGTTGATCTCATCTATTTTCAAGCGGCGTTTTTGATAGGAACTATCCTGGACTGTTTGAGAAAAGGCAGCTAATAAACCAATATAGAGGCCTATTACAGTGAGGCAGATTTTTTTCATGTATTAGTTTTCTTCTTCAGTTTCTAATTGCAACCACAACCACCACCGGATTTACCGGCATTCGCACCAGCAGCACCTTCCCTGTAGGATTGAAAGCTGAGTTCTGTTTTTTCCACCTTTCGGTTTCCTAATACCATCTCCGCATCATTCAGGCGATTCTTCTGAAACTCTTTTACCACCTGGCAGCTGGTGAGTCCGGTTAGTAATAAAATACCTACTACGATTTTTTGTATCATATCAATTGAATATTTCGGGTTGTCTTTAATCTGTTTGAATCATCAATAATGAGAGCAGCAACCTGTTTCATCTGGTTCAGCATATCCAGGCCAATTTCTGTTCCCATAATCATAACGGGAGTAGCAAGTGCATCAGAGAGTTCTGCAAACGGACTAATAATTGTTACACTTTTTATTCCACTAACAGGCATACCTGTACGAGGGTCGATGGTGTGGGAATAGCGCTTTCCGCTAATCTCAATAAATTTTTCATAGTTACCGGAAGTGGCAACAGACATATCGGTAATGTTGATATAGGAGAACAAGTGACTGGCTGCATTGGGATCAGCAATTCCGATGGTCCAGGGTTCCCTATTCTCCTGTTTGCCCCAGGTAGTAAGATCACCGGAAGCGTTAACAATCCCACTGGTTACCCCTTCTTTAACC
>JALOMU010000174.1 GCA_025455285.1 Flavihumibacter sp. | reverse complement strand
GATTCGCAATCGATTCTTGCCACTGCCAGTTATCCTGAAACAGAAGCGGATATTATCAGTGTGCAACCCGGCTGGGCTGAACAGTCGCCGGAACTGTGGTGGGATCATGTGCAGCAGGCCATTTTAAAATGCCATTCCAGCAAAGCCTATGATCCAACAGCTATCGGAGCAATTGGTATCGCCTATCAAATGCACGGACTCGTACTGGTAGATAAAGACCAACAGGTTTTACGCAACTCCATTATATGGTGTGACAGCAGAGCTGTTGCCATCGGCGAAAAAGCATTTCAGCAAATTGGTCCGGATCGAAGTCTCGCGCATCTGCTCAACTCACCCGGCAATTTCACTGCTTCCAAACTCGCATGGGTAAAATCCAATGAGCCTGCGATCTATGAAAAAATTGATCAGGTTTTGTTGCCCGGAGATTTCATCGCAATGAAAATGACCGGAGAAACCACTACCACTGCATCTGCATTGTCGGAAGGCGTGTTCTGGGATTTTAAAGAAAATCAGTTGTCCGGGGATATTATGAAAACCTATGGTTTCAACAAGCATCATATTCCGGAGCTTCGGCCGCTGTTTTCATCACACGGACAATTAAAACCTGCTGCAGCTGATCGACTTCAGCTTAAAGCCGGTATACCGGTTACCTATAAAGCAGGAGATCAGCCAAATAATGCCCTTTCCTTAAATGTGCTGGAGCCTGGGGAAGTAGCTACTACCGCAGGAACTTCGGGTGTAATATATGGCGTGAGTGATGTACTGAGTTATGATCCCCAATCGCGTATCAACAGTTTTGCGCATGTGAATTACAGTGAGGAACTCAGGCGCATCGGTGTATTACTCTGCATTAACGGAACCGGCATCTTCAATAGATGGATCAAAACCCTGGCCGGCGCTGAACTCAGTTATGCCGCACTTAATGAACTGGCAGCTGGTGTGGCAATTGGGGCCAATGGATTAAGAGCATTGCCATTTGGGAATGGGGCTGAACGCATGTTGAACAATCGAATCATTGGCGGTCATATACAACAACTCGACTTCAATATTCATACAACAGCGCATATGGTAAGAGCCGTACAGGAAGGAATTGCCTGTTCTTTCCGTTATGGACTGGATATCATGCGTGAAAACGGCATTCAACCTTCAGTTGTACGTGCAGGCAAAGCAAATCTCTTCCTGAGTGAAGTGTTTACAAAAGCTTTTGCCACGCTCAACCAGGTAAGTGTAGAATTTTATGAAGGCGATGGCAGTTTCGGGGCTGCTATTGGTGCGGGTATTGGTGCCCGTTACTATGCGACTGCACAGGAAGCTGGCAGCAGGCGCAAACCTATTGGCGTGATGGAGCCAGATAAGCAGGAAACATACGAAAACATATACCAGGACTGGAAAGCGCTGTTGGATCAGCGGCTTGCCAGCCAACATTTATAACCAATCAACAAGCAACCATGGCAATTACACTTGGACAAAAAGAGTATTTCAAAGGCGTGCCGGAAATCAAATACGAAGGGAGAGAGTCGGACAATCCACTGGCTTTTCGCTGGTACGATGCTAATAAAGTAGTAGCAGGAAAAACCATGCAGGAGCACTTGCGTTTTGCAGGCGCTTACTGGCATAGCTTCTGTGGAAACGGTTCAGATCCTTTTGGTGAAGCTACCCATCTTTTCCCCTGGAATGAAAAAGGTGATGCAATTGAGCGCGCGAAAGACAAAGCCGATGCAGCATTTGAATTTTTCACCAAACTCGGACTTCCTTTCTACTGTTTCCATGATATGGATGTAGTAGACTATGGTACCGATGTTGCAGAAAATGATCGTCGTTTACAAACGCTAACCGAATACCTGAAAGAAAAACAAAAAGCAAGTGGCGTTCAACTGCTGTGGGGAACGGCCAATCTGTTTAGTAGTCGCCGTTACATGAATGGTGCCGCCACCAATCCGGATTTCCATGTGTTGGCTCACGGAGCCGCACAAGTGAAGGCTGCGCTTGATGCAACCATCGCTTTAGGCGGACAGAATTATGTATTCTGGGGTGGTCGCGAAGGTTATATGAGCCTGCTCAACACCGATATGAAGCGTGAGAAAGAACACCTGGCCCGCTTCCTGCATGCGGCTAAAGACTATGCACGCAGGAATGGCTTCAAAGGCAAATTCTTTATCGAACCCAAACCTTGTGAACCCAGCAAGCATCAATACGATTACGATTGCGAAACGGTGATCGGCTTCCTGCGCCAGCACGATTTGCTGAATGATTTCAGTCTGAATATTGAAGTGAACCATGCTACCCTGGCGGGACATACCTTTACGCATGAACTGCAGGTGGCGGCGGATGCCGGACTGCTGGGCAGCATCGATGCGAACAGGGGAGATTATCAGAATGGATGGGATACTGACCAGTTCCCGAATAATCTGAATGAGCTGGCAGAAGCCATGTTGATCATTCTGGAAGCCGGTGGATTTGGTGGTGGTGGTATCAATTTCGACGCCAAGATCAGAAGAAACAGTACCGATGCGGAAGATATCTTCCATGCGCATATCGGTGGAATGGATACGTTTGCCCGTGCACTGTTGGTTGCGGATGCAGTATTGCAAAAATCTGCTTACAAGCAAATCCGTCAGGATCGGTATGCTTCATACGATGCCGGGAAGGGTAAGGAGTTTGAGGATGGCAAGCTGACCCTGGAAGACCTGAGAGCGTATGCCATTGAAAATGGGGAGCCGGCTGCGAAGAGCGGCAAGCAGGAATTGCTCGAAAACATCATCAATCAGTATATTTAACGGAAACCAATTCAGGAAATATGCTGATGCACCAAACCATGCGCTGGTATGGTCCGAATGACGTGGTAAGTTTATCAGACATCCGTCAGGCGGGCTGTGCCGGCGTTGTTACTGCTCTACACCAGATTCCTGTAGGCGAAGTATGGCCTGTTTCGGCAATTGCTGAGCGTAAACAGTTGATTGAAGCTGCCGGGATGAGCTGGACCGTAGTGGAGAGTCTGCCTGTAAGCGATGATATCAAACGCCAGTCAGGTGATTACTTGCGCCATATCGAAAATTACAAAACAAGTGTGCGCAACCTGGCGGCTGAAGGAATTAAAGTAGTAACCTACAATTTCATGCCGGTACTCGACTGGCTTCGAACAGATGTGTATTATCCCAAAGGCGATGGTAGTACCATGTTGTATTTTAACCGGCTGGATTACCTGGTATTTGATCTTTATTTACTGGGCAGGCCGGGTGCTGAAAAAGAATATACCCAGGAGCAGGTGGACAGGGCAAAGCAACGCTATGAAAGTATGAGTGAAGCCCAGCGCCAGCACCTGTTTGGCAATATGATGCTGGGACTGCCTGGCAGTGATGATTCCTTTACTGCTGCGCAGGTGTTGGATGAGTTGGAAAAATACAAAGGCATTGACACTGCTAAACTCAAAGAACACCTGTATTATTTTCTGAAACAGGTAGTTCCGGTTGTTGCCGAGGCAGGAGTTAAGATGGCGATCCATCCGGATGACCCCCCGTATCCTGTTTTGGGACTGCCAAGAATCATGAGTACCGAGCAGGATGCGGCAGATTTACTGGAAGCTGTACCTTCGCCGGCCAACGGTCTCTGTTTTTGTACGGGATCCTTTGGAGCAAGGAAGGACAATAATGTACCAGCCATGCTCAGGCGCTTTGGCGATTCAGTTCATTTTTTACATATCCGCAATACCAAGCGGGATGAGGAAGGCAATTTTTATGAAGCCGATCACCTGGGTGGTGACACCGATATGTATGAAGTGATCAAAGAGGTGCTAATGATTCAGCAGCGCAGGGGGCTATCGCTACCGATGCGGCCGGATCATGGTCACCAGATGCTGGATGATCTGAAGAAAAAAACCTATCCGGGTTATTCCGCAATAGGCCGTTTAAAGGGGCTTGCGGAAATCAGAGGCGTGGAATACGCGCTTCGCCGGGCAATGACGACATAAACCAAACCAAACATGAAAGTAGAAGAATTAAAAGCGACAGCAGCACAAGTGCGAAGGGATATCGTGCGCATGGTGCATGGTTGTCAATCGGGTCACCCTGGTGGCTCACTTGGATGTACCGACCTGGTAACAGCCCTGTATTTCCATGAAATGAAAATTGATGAGAGCAAAGGAGCGGATGGCTACCTGAATTTCTCACGGGAAGCAAAAAGAGAGGATCTGTTTTTTCTGTCTAACGGTCATATTTCACCGCTGTTTTATTCGGTGTTGGCAAGACGTGGTTATTTCGACATTAAAGAGATGACCACCTTCCGCAAGATCAATTCTCGATTACAGGGGCACCCCGCTACGCATGAACATTTGCCGGGTATAAGAGTGGCATCGGGTTCATTAGGGCAGGGATTATCTGTAGCTAACGGCGCTGCCTATGCGAAAAAGTTACGAAAGGAAGACAATGTAGTGTATGTACTGATGGGGGATGGTGAACAACAGGAAGGCCAGATATGGGAAGCTGCGCAGTTTGCACCGCATTATAAGCTGGATAACCTGGTAGCGATCGTGGATTGGAATAAACAACAGATTGATGGCAGCACGGATAAAGTAATGGATAACCGTGATCTAAAGGCCAAATATGAGGCCTTTGGCTGGTTGACGGTGGATCTGTTGGATGGCAATGATATGCAGCAGGTGCTGGATGCGCTAGCTGCGGCCAAAGCCTTATTGGGCAAAGGACAGCCCGTGGTAATCCTGATGAAAACCGAAATGGGTGCCGGGGTGGATTTTATGATGCACACGCACAAGTGGCATGGAACCGCTCCGAATGATGAACAATTGGCAACAGCACTGGCGCAGTTGCCGGAAACCCTTGGAGATTATTAATCAAGCAAGCAGCAAATCATGAAGAAATATACCTATACGGAAAAGAAAGATACAAGATCAGGCTTTGGTGCCGGGATGGCCGAATTGGGCAAGTCGCACCCGAATGTAATGGCGCTTTGTGCTGACCTGGTTGCTTCTTTGAAACTGGATGCCTTTATTAAAGAAAATCCGGATCGTTTTGTGCAGTGTGGAATTGCGGAGGCCAATATGATTGGAGTAGCGGCAGGGCTCGCCATTGC
>JALOMU010000173.1 GCA_025455285.1 Flavihumibacter sp. | reverse complement strand
GCCTTCCCCATTGTATTGGCCGCCCCAGGTATTAAATTCATCCGACTCCGAAAAGGAATAAAAATACCCGTCTTCTTCGTTGTATTCCATATTGGAACCACCGCCAAACCGGTCATTATCCTGCCAGCTCAGGCCGGCCTTTCCCGTATTGGCCATCGTACCATACGCTGCTAACTTACGTTTACCCTTAAACGCATTAATCATTGCTTCGTTCTCAAAATAATCGGGTAGTCCGCCGCTTAACTTAGCCTTTCCGAAATACCCCTTTTTCCGGTCTTCTTTAAGGGTTAAATTGATCGTCTTTTGTTTTTCACCATCATCAATTCCGGTGAAGGTGGCCTGTTCACTTTTTTTATCAAACACCTGCACTTTTTCGATGGCATCAGCCTGAAGATTTTGTGTTACAACCGCAGGGTCATCACTGAAAAACTCTTCACCGTCTACCAGTACTTTCTGCACTCTTTCCCCCTGGGCCGTGATTTCCCCTTTCTGATTGACCTGAAGCCCTGGCAACCGCTTCAATAACTCTTCTACATTCGCTCCCTGGCGAACGGCGAAACTATCTGCACGAAACTCCAATGTATCGCCTTTCATACGAATAGCCCCGATTTTCTGGGAAACGATTACTTCTTCGAGCAACACGGATTTTTTAATGAGATTGATTTTTCCAAGATTGAACTCAGATCCAACAGGATTCACAACATCCAGAAAATCTGCAAATTTGGGATAACTAACAAGTAATAAAAAGGGCTTACCGTCTGCAGCTTTCAACACAAAATTCCCCTTTGCATCAGTTCTTGAATGTTGTAATAAAACAGAGTCGGGAGAGAGTAAAGCAACCACTGCATTTACAAGTGGTTTTTTTTCAGAGGTATCTGCAATTTGTCCCCTGATAGTTTACCGCTGATCACTAATACTTCGTTAAAAGCCAAACAATTTAAAAACACCCAATTACCCGCATTTTCCCTTAATTTTAAAGACAACCAGAACGTTATGTCTTCATTACCAGGACCTTCCTACGAACAAGATAATTTTATCGATACATCAAACAGAGTTTGGAACTATTCTTTGCTAACGGAGGAGGATATACGCAATTTTCAGCAGGGTACCCACTATCGCCTATATGAAAAATTCGGATCACATTCCATTCAGGTCCTGGAAACCTGGGGTATTTATTTTGCCGTATGGGCCCCCAATGCAACCAGTGTTTCAGTAAAAGGAAATTTCAACGACTGGCGCAACAATGAATACGAGCTTTATCCGCGCTGGGATAAAAGTGGTGTATGGGAAGGATTTATTCCGAAGCTCGGATTGGGAGAAGTTTACAAATACCGCATCAAAGGTTTCCAGGGAATTGAAGTAGATAAAGGAGATCCCTTTGCAAGATTCTGGGAAAAAAGACCATTAACTGCATCCATTACCTGGGATTCGCACTATGCCTGGAAAGACAGTGAATGGATGAAGACGCGTAAAACCCACAACTCCCTGAAAGCACCCTGGAGTGTGTATGAAGTGCACCTGGCCAGTTGGATGCGCCCGAATAAACACGATGAAGAAACGTATAACACCTATGAACAGATCACAGCCAGACTCGTTCCTTATGTAAAGGAAATGGGATTTACGCATGTAGAATTTATGCCGGTAATGGAACACCCGTTTGACGGGAGTTGGGGTTACCAGGGTACCGGTTATTTCGCACCCACCTCCAGGTTTGGATCACCACAGGAATTCAAAGCAATGATCGATGCGTTTCACCAGGAAGGAATTGGTGTAATCCTGGATTGGGTACCCTCGCATTTCCCCTACGATTCTCATGGTCTCTATATGTTTGATGGTACGCACACTTATGAGTATGCCGATATGCGCAAAGGTTATCATCCCGACTGGAACTCCTATATTTTCAATTATAAAAGGGGAGAAGTAAAATCCTTTCTGATCAGCAATGCACGGTTTTGGTTTGATCAGTTTCATATTGATGGATTTCGGGTAGATGCTGTTTCCTCCATGTTGAAATTAAATTATAGCAGGAATGAAGGCCAGTGGGAACCGAATGAATTCGGGGGGGATGGCAATCTGGAAGCAATCGCGTTCATCAAAGATTTCAACGAAACTATTTTCCGTGATTTTCCTGATGTGCAGACCATTGCAGAAGAAGCAACTGACTGGCCCGGAGTATCCAAACCTACTTTTGAAGGCGGCCTCGGTTTTGGCATGAAATGGATGATGGGATGGATGCACGATACTTTACGCTTCTTCAAAAACGATCCGCTGTTTCGACAGTTCAATCAGGATTTGTTTACATTCAGCATGATGTACTATTATGATGAAAACTTCATGCTGCCGCTGAGCCACGACGAAGTTGTACACGGTAAAAGTCCGATGCTCTATAAAATGCCCGGCGATGAATGGCAGAAATTTGCCAATCTGCGTTTATTGTACACCTACATGTTCACGCATCCAGGAGGTAAATTGTTATTCATGGGCAACGAATTTGGTTCTACCACGGAATGGAATTACAAATCAGAGCTTCCCTGGGAATTGCTGCAATTCGATAGCCATGCAGGTATGAAAAATTGTGTAAAAGCACTTTGCCATCTTTTAAAAGCAGAACCTGCACTGTATGAAAAACAGTTTGAACAGGGTGGATTTGAATGGGTAGACCTGAACCATCGGGCAGAATCAATAATGGTTTATCGTCGGAAAGGAGAGCAGCCGGAAGAAGATATTTTAGTAATTTTAAATATGACACCTGAAGTGCGGCGGAACTGGAAAGTAGTAACCTATGGAAAATCAGCATGGAAGGAAATTTTCAACAGCAATGGAACCGAATATTGGGGAACTGGCGATGTTTTTAACCCGGATCCGATTGTAACCGAGGTGGATAAAAACAACAAATTGTTTGAAATAAACCTGCATCTCCCTCCGTTAGGGGCTGTAGTACTCAAATAAAAGGGCTCTTGCCCACCTTCCAATTACTATGAAACAGCTGATATCCATTCTTGCATGTATTGCTATTGTGCAATTTGCCCGGGCGCAACAGGATAGTGTATCCCATTATCTGCAACAGGGAGAAGCAGCCGCTTCTCGTCGTGAATTTCTACCCGCTTACAATGCATATAAACAGGCTACCAGTTTCGACGATTCCAATGCGGAAGCACTCAAAGGAATGGCAGATATGGCTCTGGAACTTCGCTACTATGTGATTGCCAGGGAAACGTATAAAAAATTACTGGCCATTTCTCCAAAAGATACGTTGCTGGTGCGCCAGCTTGCTGAACTGAATTTCCAGACCCGCCAGTTCCAGGAGACAGTAAATCTGGTGCAGCAGGCCCGGTCCATGGGATCCAAAGCAAACCTCGACTGGCTGGCAGCCCGCGCTTATTATGAGATGGAGCATTATGGCAGTTGTCTGGAATCCATTGAAAAAGCCTGGAAAAAAGACAGCAGCATCGCTCAAATGCCTTTTATCGCAGCCCGTTGTTACATTGAGATGAATAATTATCGCCGGGCAGCCGGTTGCTACGAGCAGGCCATCCGACTGGATCCAACTAATAATAAATGGATGTATGAAGCGGCCATGACCTATTCCGCCATCCCGGATGAAGTCAGAGCCATTCCCTGGTTTGAAAAAGCGCTGGCGGCCGGACATCCGCGCAGCAATGATTTCCTCGAAAATTTTGCCAACTCGTATTACGGAAACAAACAGTTTGATAAAAGTATCACCCTTTACCAGGAAGTACTGCAACGCAAACCCCAGGACCTGGAGTTGTTATTCAGTCTGGGTGAATCTTATTACTATTCCGGAAATGCCGACCAGGCCATTGAAACCTGGGACAAAATGCTCACCATTGATCCGCAGCAAGCCCGTGCAGTGTATATGATCGGCATCGCTTACATTAAAAAAGGGGAAGACAACAAAGGCAAAGAACTCTGCGAAAAAGCCATCCGCATGGACCCTTCTTTAGCGAAGCTGAAGGAGAAAAAGTCGATGTTTGGTTTGTAAAACAGGGAGAAAGGAAGAGGGACGAATGGAAGAGGGACATCCGATAACCTTTTTTCCATTCCTCCCTCTTCCTTTC
This sequence comes from Flavihumibacter sp., assembly GCA_025455285.1. Classification (GTDB taxonomy): domain Bacteria; phylum Bacteroidota; class Bacteroidia; order Chitinophagales; family Chitinophagaceae; genus Flavihumibacter. The sequence continues at coordinate 6,202 of JALOMU010000173.1, read as the reverse complement.
CTCCTTTCCTCCTTTCTCCCCGTTCTCACATCTTTTCCGGCACCCGAATCCCCAACATTCCCATACCCGCCGACAACACATGCGCCGTCATAACGGCAATGCGTAAACGAAGTTGTTTTTTAGCAGCAGTTTCAGCGCGACTGATCTGATGCTGTGTATAAAATGAATTGAATAATTGCGCCAGTTTGAAAATATAACCAGCCAACGCGGATGGATTGTGTTCAGTGGCCGCCTGCTCAATGACTATTGGAAACTGTTCCAGATTTACCAGCATTGATTTTTCCAATGGCAACAATGCATCGCTCATCCAATCAGTAGAATCGGAGGGAGCCTCTTTCCTAAGAATGGATTTGATCCGTGCATGAGTGTACTGAATAAAAGGACCCGTAAAGCCATGTATATCGATGGATTCCTCAGGGTTGAAGATCATTTTCTTTTGAGGATCCACCCGCAACAGGTAAAACTTCAGTGCACCCAGGCCAATGATATTGTACAATTCACTGAGCTCGATGTCTGAAAAATCATCCACCTTACCCAACGCCTTCGTATTCACTTCTGCGATGGCAATCATTTCAGCAACCAGGTCATCCGCATCCACCACGGTACCTTCCCGACTCTTCATTTTACCGGTCGGTAATTCCACCATACCATAGGAGAGGTGATAAATCCCGTCGGCCTTGGGCAATTGCAATTTTTCAGCTATCAGTTTCAATACTTTGAAATGATAATTCTGTTCATCACCCACCACATAGATGCTTTGATCCATGCCATATTCCTCGTATTTCTGCTGGGCCAGCCCGATATCCTGTGTCATATAAACAGAAGTGCCGTCTTTTCTTTGAACGAGTTTTTCATCGAGTCCGTCTGCCGTCAGGTCAATCCATACACTGCCATCTTCTTTTTTATAAAATACACCTTTTTCAAGTCCTTCCTGTACCGTCTTCTTACCTAAGAGATAAGTATTGCTTTCATAATAGGTGATATCAAAATCAGCACCGATGGCATCATAGGTAGCGGCAAAGCCATCGTACACCCAGCCGTTCATCTGTTTCCACAGATCAATCACTTCGGGTTTACCGGCTTCCCAATCCACCAGCATTTGCTGGGCAGCCTGCATTATCGGAGCTTCCTTCTCGGCCTGTTCTTTCGTTTTGCCTTCCGCCATCAGGACTTCTATTTCTGCTTTATAGGCATCGTTGAATTTGACATAATAATCGCCTACAAAATGATCTCCTTTCTGGCCTACCAAGCCGGGTGTTTCCCCATTTGAATAACGTAACCAGGCGATCATGCTCTTACAGATATGAATGCCCCGATCGTTCACGATGCAGGATTTCACCACCTCATATCCCGCGGTTTTCAGGATTTCCGCGATGCTCCAACCCAGGAAAATATTTCTCAGGTGACCCAGGTGCAACGGCTTATTGGTATTGGGTGAAGCATATTCCACCATTACTTTCTTGCCGTTGGAGGCTGCTTTTCCATATGATGGGTTGTAATAATGTTCCTCCAGCAGCGTATTCCAGTAGGAATCTGCTATTGTCAGATTTAAAAATCCTTTGATCACATTGTAGGCAGTGAAGAATCCACCATTTTGAGTAACAAGGTATTGTCCCAGTTTTTCGCCCAACTCTTCCGGTTTCTGACGGAGTGGTTTGGTCAGTCCGAATAATACTACGGTATAATCCCCCTCGAATTCCGGTTTGGTCTGGTTAATCTGGAAACTGGCCGGACCTTCCAGTTCGGGGAATAAGTCGCTGATTGCGCTGTTAACAATGCTTTGGATCTGTTGAGTAAGGTGAGTCAAAGCATTAGTCGGGTGATTGATTTCTTTTATCCTCCGTTTAAACGGTTTCTTCCAATTCAGACCTTCCGGTATATTGCCTGTGGCGGTGGGAATACGGCGCTTGATATCCTCATCTATTTTATCTCTTATAATTATGTATTGAACAAACAGGATGTACATCTTGGATTCCAGGTGTTCGGCCGGGAAGCGGTCATCACCCCACATATTATGGCTTTTATCATCGCATTCTGCATAAGCTTTCCGCTTGGCTTTTTTCTGAACCGAACTGTGGTCTTTAATGATTCTGTGCTCCGGGGAAGAGTCCAGTTATTCCGGTACGTACTGCTCGTAACGGCCTGTATCTTCCTGAACTACATCTTCATTAAACTTTTTGTAGAACAGTTTGGTATTTACCCTACGGTAGCCAAAATCTTCACAACAGTTATCGTCGTAACCTTCAGTTACCTCGCCCAGCGCAATTTCACATTTAAGAAATAGGTCATTTTTACATCCGACGGGTGCCACCGGTAGGGTGGCACCCGTCGTGTGTAGCGAGTTTTGGCAGGTCGTGTGCGGTCAACCTGACAAAACTGCCATTTTAACACTTGAAATGGGGCTTGGCATATTGATTGTCAATAGAAAATACATTCATTCATTAAAGGAAAATTATTCATATGGGAAAGATAATAGGCATCGACCTGGGAACTACCAACAGTTGCGTTTCGGTTATGGAGGGGAATGAACCCGTAGTAATCGCGAATGACGAAGGACGTAGAACGACGCCTTCCGTGGTAGCCTTCCTGAAAAACGGAGAAAGAAAAGTGGGCGACCCGGCCAAACGCCAGGCCATTACCAACCCGCATAATACCATTATGTCGGTGAAACGCTTCATGGGCCGTCGCTTTGATGAAGTAACTGAAGAAATCAGCCATTGGAGCTATAAAGTAGCCAAAGGCGATAATAATACGGTGCGCATCGATATCGATGGACGCCTTTACACTCCACAGGAAATCAGCGCTATGATTCTTCAGAAAATGAAGAAGACGGCCGAAGATTACCTCGGACAGGAAGTAACCGAAGCGGTGATCACCGTACCGGCTTATTTTAACGACGCTCAGCGTCAGGCAACTAAGGAAGCTGGTGAAATCGCCGGATTGAATGTTCGTCGTATTGTGAACGAACCAACCGCTGCCGCTTTGGCGTATGGCCTGGATAAAAAAGGCAAGGACCAGAAGATCGCTGTATTCGACCTCGGTGGTGGTACCTTCGATATTTCCATCCTCGAACTGGGTGATGGTGTATTCGAAGTGAAATCAACCAATGGTGATACCCACCTGGGTGGAGACGACTTCGATAAGGTAATCATGGACTGGCTGGCAGATGAATTCAAGAAAGATGAGAATGTGGATCTGCGCAAAGACCCCATGGCCCTGCAGCGCCTGAAAGAAGCTGCCGAAAAAGCAAAAGTGGAATTATCTTCTTCTTCTGAAACTGAAATCAACCTTCCTTATATTACCGCTGTAGACGGAGTACCCAAGCACCTGGTGAAAAAACTGAGTCGCGCTAAGTTTGAGCAACTGGCAGATAACCTTTTCACCCGCTGTCTGAAGCCTTGTGAGCAGGCACTGAAAGATGCTGGCATGAGCACTTCTGAAATCGATGAAGTGATCCTGGTAGGTGGTTCTACAAGGATTCCGAAAGTGCAGGAAATCGTTGAGAAATTCTTCGGTAAAAAGCCCAACAGAGGGGTAAACCCCGATGAAGTGGTAGCAGTAGGTGCCGGTATCCAGGGAGCAGTATTAACTGGTGAGGTAAAAGATGTTCTGCTGCTGGATGTTACTCCGTTAAGCCTGGGTATTGAAACAATGGGAGGAGTGATGACCAGATTGATTGAAAGCAATACTACCATCCCAACCAAAAAATCGGAAACCTTCTCCACTGCCGCAGATAACCAGCCTGGCGTACAAATTCATGTATTGCAGGGTGAGCGCCCGATGGCGAACCAGAATAAGAGTCTGGGTATGTTCAACCTTGACGGCATTCCACCTGCTCCCCGTGGTGTTCCGCAGATCGAAGTAATTTTCGATATCGATGCCAATGGCATACTGCATGTAACAGCCAAAGACAAAGGAACCGGTAAAGAGCAGAAGATCCGTATCGAAGCCGGATCCGGACTCACCAAAGACGAAATTGAAAAAATGAAGGCAGAGGCCAAAGCGAATGAAGCAACCGATAAGGAAGCCAAAGAGCGGGTGGAAAAAATCAACCAGGCCGACAGCCTGATTTTCCAAACTGAAAAACAATTGAAAGAGTTTGGCGATAAGATTCCTGCTGATAAAAAAGCACCCATTGAAACAGCCCTCAATAAATTGAAAGACGCACACAAGAGCCAGGACCTGTCTGCGATTGATACCGCAGTAACGGAGATGAACACTGCCTGGACTGCCGCTTCTGAAGAAATCTACAAAGCCCAGCAGGCCGGTGGCGCACAACCCGATGGTAACGCAGGAGCACAGGGAGCAAGCGGAGAGAATGTAACAGATGCAGAATTCGAAGAAGTGAAATAAGATGTGAGACGACAGACGTGAGACGTGAGACGGAAAAGCGGTCGAAAATTTCGACCGCTTTTCCTTTTGGGTATGTTGCAGAAATGTCTATTTTTGCCGCGTATTAATTTTTACTTTTTTAATTTTTACAATCTATCATGGAAACACAAAAGAAAAATACCGGGATGTGGTGGTTAGGTTTTTTTGTATCAACTGCCGCTTTATTGGCCGCCATTTACCTACACTGGGAATACCTGACCATGATCATTCCGTTCGTATGTACCAGCTTTGTTAAAGCAATGGATATTATCTAAGTGTTTACAAGTAACTATATTAGCTCCCTGCCATTGGCAGGGATTTTTTTTGCCCAAACAACAACAAATGTGTAAAATATACACAAATAAATTATTTTTGTCTCGACCAGCCCAAACAACGATTGCATGACAATTCAGTTTTATCTACGATTTACGACAGTAGTCGGACAAGAATTATATATAACCGGCCTTCCCAACAGGAAAGCCCCCCTTCGCATGTCCTGGTTCAACCAGGAATATTGGTTTGCACAACTGGAACTTGACCCTGCCACACTGGAAGGGATTACCTACCAGTACCAGTTGCAGGATGTGGATGGTAAAATCGTGAATGAATGGGGTGATGACCGGCACCTGCCTACTGTTATCAAGGGCTTCACCGAAATTCAGGTAGTGGATACCTGGAACCATGCCGGCTCCTTTGAAAATGCCTTTTATACGGCACCCTTCCAGGAAATACTACTTCCGGAAACAGGGAAGAAAAAATACAAACACCCCAAACAGTTCAGCCATATTTTCCGGGTGAAAGCACCCCTGCTGAAAAAAAATGAAGTAATCTGTTTATCCGGTGCCGGAACCGCCTTACGGGATTGGTCAACCGAAGATCCAATTCTGTTGCAGGCAGAGGGAAACTGGTGGACGGTTGCCGTTGATTTACCAAAGGAAGAATTCCCCTTACAATACAAATACGGAATTTATCACACCAAACACAAAACATTTGTACAGTTTGAAGCAGGAGAGAATCGTCACCTTTTTGGTGATGCTGGTCAACACCTGACCATTGTGCATGATGGCTTTGCCCAACTCCCGAATACTACCTGGAAAGGTGCCGGCGTAGCAATCCCCGTATTTAGTCTACGCAGCAAAAATAGTTGGGGCATCGGCGAATTCACGGATATCCAGGCGCTGGTAGATTGGGCGGGATCCGTTGATATGAAACTGATCCAGTTGTTACCCATTAACGATACAACGGCCACTCATACCTGGGTGGATTCCTATCCTTATGCAGCCATCTCCGCCTTTGCCTTACACCCGATTTTCCTGAATCCGGATGAAGTGGCAGGAAAAAAACAGGCTGCCTTATTGAAACCCTATCGCGATCAACAAAAAGAACTCAATGAACTGGAAACAGTTGATTACGAAGCCGTATTGGAGCTCAAACTGAAAGTACTGCATCAGCTTTTTGAAGTCCAGAAAGATAGCTGGTCAGCGGATCCTGAGTATCTTGATTTTTTCACCAGCAACCAGGATTGGCTGGTACCTTATGCAGCCTTCTGTTACCTGAGAGATAAAAATGGCAGTTCTGATTTTACTGGTTGGAAGCAATTTTCCCGGTATGATCAGGAAGCCATTGAAAAGCTGGTGGCACCAGACAGTGAGGAGTATGCGCAAATCCAGTTTCACTATTACCTGCAATACCAATTACATGTTCAACTGAAAACAGCTACCCGGTATGCGCATAAAAAAGGCATCATCGTAAAGGGCGATATTCCCATTGGCATATACCGGTATAGTTGTGATGCCTGGGTAGCGCCGGACTTGTACAATATGGACCAGCA
>JALOMU010000172.1 GCA_025455285.1 Flavihumibacter sp. | reverse complement strand
TTTATTGCCGGCTTTCTTTGTTTCCAGCTTTTTGATTTTACAGGTTTATGAACTCTTGTTTCACCGGGAACAAAAAGACCCTTCCACAACTGTATTCAATTATTATAACCAGTTGGATTTCCAGCGCTTTGAAAAAGCATTTGGTTTCTTTAAACCATCCCCCCATTATCCGCTGGATCAATTTCTGCTTGAAAAATCAGTAAATGAAGGCGGACTGTTGCCGTCCTATGCAAAGCTGGATAGCATGGCAGTAAAATCAGTTTTTACAGCAACCGATTCCGCCACTGCCTATGTTTTCTCCCGATGGAACACTTCAGTTGGACGAATGGAAAAAAACGACACGGTAAAACTGGTTCTGCAGGGTAAAAAATGGTACATACTGCCACCCGAATTCATTCCGGAAATTCCTGAAGAGCAGGTACGCAGTTATACCTATACAATTTTTAAAAAACAGGGTAAACGCGTTATCAGTAGCTTTCCCACCATTAAGGATGATCGGGTAAAAAAACCATTCGCCTTTTTTAAACAGGTCAATTTTGTTCGAAATGGAGCATCCAGTTTTATTACAGGAGAAATAGTCAATACAGATGATATCCCTATCAATATCGCCCTGAAAGTAAGTGTACGTTTTCAAAATGATTCGCTTAAACATTATTTCCCGGCTACAGCTTTTCAATACAACCTCTCTCCTAAAGCTGGCAGCTATTTTCAAATTAACCTTGATAGTACCCATATTTTGAACAGCAGGCAACTAAAATCCATTGAAATACATGCTGAAACAGATGTAAGCGAAAGGGGCTACCTGCATGGAGGAACCACCGGCTATGCGGTTCGTTCCCTCGCGGGCAACCAGGTCCGGATTGATTGTGAAATGTATAATGAACTAACTACTGATATCAATATCCCAGGAATACTGGTAGCCGAAAAAGATACCAATGGAAGGATTTGGCAGGTCCAGCTCTTGCTCCACAATGGAGCAGTCAGAAGTGGCTTGCACCTTCAGTTCATGCATGCCTTTACTAAAATTCAGAAAGAGTCGACCCTGGTTTCCGTACCCCTTACCGTTTTCATCAATGGGCAGCAGAGAAAGGTCGGGACTAGTCAAAAAGATGAAGTAGCAAATCGCAACCAGGGAATTGCCCTACTCCCACATTGTTTTATGAGCCAGGAATTGTACTTGCAATGAAGCTAGGTTTATTCTATAGTTTGCTTTTTATTGCGCTGCTGGGTTGTGAACCCTTACAGCCTGCCAAACCTGTATTGGTAAAGTCGGAACCAATCTTTTATCTACCTGCCGATACGTTTTTATTCCGATCCAGCCATACCTGCTGGAATGCCTATCTCCTAAGCTTTACACAACCCCTTCCTTTAGCATGCAAACCAGTTCCGGAAGGTTTCTCACTTTCACTGAAACACCGGCATGGTGTAACTGAAGGTCCTGCTATATTGGTCGTACAATACAAAAATAGTTCATATTATTACCATGTTCTGATCCAAAACAACTCAATCGTCCATCCTGCATCCAAAGACTACCGGTCTCCCAAAACCGTTAATACCGACTCAAGTCTGCAACAGCAGCAAATACTTCATGTAATCGATGAATGGAGAAATCTGCTTCCATTAGGGAAACAAAAACGATATTTTGAAGAATCGATCCTTTCTCTGGAACCCAAAGCAGGTACTTTTCTGGCTCAAAAGAAAATACCCCTATCTGCCTATTATGTTCAACCCGGTTCTCCGGCCTCCATATTCTTAAAAGGGAAGTACCTTAAAAAAGAAAACGTATTTGAAGTAACTGCCGGGCCTTTGCAAGATAAATATGGCAATCAACTGGCAGATGGCACGATGATTCGTTTTCTGTATACCAATAACCAGTTTACCAGTCAAACTGAAGTAGCCATTAGAAATGGGATGGCAATCTTAAAAATACCTGCAATACAACAGCACTACACTATCCAGGCCGCTATTCATACTGTTAATTCCAACACGATAAAATTGTATAAATAATGTTTCGGTATTTATTTATAAGTCTTTTTATATTATTGATCATGTATTTTTTACTGCAGGAAAAACTGTACAGAAGAACCGCTTCCATACCTGTTTTCCTGCTTACCGACACCATTGCCAATCAACATCAAACAAAAAATACACTAACCGTCCATTCCATATTCCAGCCAGACTCCTTCCGTCAACAAATCCTGATAAGAGACTATAGTGCGATATGGGCCCATTTGAACCATTTATACAGCACCAATGATGTGGAAGCGGGAAAGGAATATTACAGTGAGGCGTTCTTTAAGCAACTGACACGTCATCATACCTCCATCCTGTCAACCCCTGTTAGCCGTACAGACGAACAACACAATCTTCATATACAAAACTGGGCATCAGACGGGCTCGTGTGTACCGCAATTGACAGCAATTTATTGCTCACTTACAGGTATCCCGACCATACCAGCAAAACCATGCTGACCAATCTGGCAGTGGTGCTTGTTTTTCAGGGCGATCATTGGAGAATCGATGCACTTCGCTTCCTGAATCAGGAAGAATTCCAGAATCTGGACACCAAAGCTCCCTAAAAAATGTAGTTCAATTCTGATTTTCAACAAGTTGAAATATGGCAAACCTATTGAAACAAGTATCCTGTTAAAAAACGATATCATGAAAATTGCTTTTATTTCACCCTATCCTCCCAGCCAGGTAACCTTAAATGAATATGGGTATCACCTGATCCGCAGCTTTATAAATAAACCGGAAATTGAAAGCATCTATGTACTTACGAACCACCTGGATGACAATAGTGACTACCGGAAATATGCTGTTGATGGAATTGAAATCATTCCTTGCTGGACCTTTAATGGACTTTTTAGCAGTATTGAAATCGCCAGAAAATTGCGCGATTTACAGCCCGATCTGGTCATCATGAATCTGCAATTCATGACATTTGGAGACGGTAAAGTTCCTGCTGCACTAGGCCTGCTTACACCGTGGTTTTGCAGATTAATCCGTATACCCTCCATGGTCATATTGCATAATATCACAGAAACCGTAAAGCTGGATACAATAGGTATGGCAGGGAACAAATGGAAAGAAAAATTCTTTTTATGGATTGGGAAACAACTAACCAGATTCATCCTTAAAGCGGATCTGGTGGGATTAACCATATCGCAATATGTAGATATCATTAAAGAGAAATACAAGGCAAACAATGTCATTCTCCTACCTCATGGAAATTTTGAATTACCGGAACGAAGTTACCTGCCCGACGAACTGGAAGAAGTTGACCTGATGGCATTCGGAAAATTTGGCACCTATAAAAAAGTAGAGGTATTGCTGGACGCTGTCAGGCTGCTGGAGAAAAGGTTTCCTGAAAAGAAATTTAAAGCCACCATCGCAGGTACAGACAACCCCAACGTTAAAGGGTACCTGAATGCTGTTAAGGCAGCTTACCAGGATATGTCAAATGTTGAGTTTACCGGATATGTGCCGGAAGAAATGGTAGAATCCATTTTTAAACAAAGCAGTTTGGTCATTTTTCCCTACACAACAACAACCGGTAGCTCAGGAATTCTTCACCAGGCTGGCAGTTACGCAAGAGCCTGCATCCTACCTAAAATAGATGACCTGGAACGAATAGTCGAAGAAGAAGGATATGGTGGTGCCTATTTCGAAAAAGAGAATGCACAAAGCCTGGCAGATGCAGTTGCCTACCTGCTGAACCACCCGGAAGAAAGAAAAAAATATGAGAACATGAACTATTCCGCTGCTAAAGGTTTACCGATGAATGAACTCGCAGAATGGTATTTATCTCATGCCAAAAAATTAGTTTCTACAACCCCAAATGCTTCCATAGATGCTAAAGAAATTACTCCTTCAATTGCTTGATTTTTTTTACCCGATGGTAAAAAAAATGTTGCCTTTTGAGATATATGCATATCTGGCAGTGGGTGCATTGAATACAGCCTTGAATATCGGACTGTTTACTTTACTGTTCTTACATTTAAAAAACTCGCTGCTGGCAGTTGAAATAGCAACCGGAATAGCCTTTATCATCACCGTATGCTCCGGATTCTGGTTGAATAAACATCTTGCATTTACAACTAGTTCAAAGGAAAAGAAAGATACAAAAAAACAATTCGGGAAATATGCATTGGTTGCCTTACAAGGGCAATTGAACGCATATTTACTTACTAAAGGAATGATCGTCTGGTTAAGCTTAAGTCCTTCCTATTCCTATTTTCTGACTGCTGTTATCATGCTAACCATCAATTATTTTTTACAAAAATATTTTACCTTTCGCAGCAGGCAGAAAATGGTATAAATGATTAAATTCAAATGCTCAAACAATTTAACACCTGTATACTCCTTATATGTTGTTCGATCTTCAATACCTATGCTCAGTCTAAACTAACGGATGAGCAAATACTTGCCAGGATAAATAACTGCAGACCATTACTCGGTGCACCAATTGACAGGAACATAAAGAATCGTTTAGGTGCAACTCATGTAGATGGGAAATATTATCTCAGCAAGGAACCATTCCTGGTAGAAGGAGCCAGCAAATTAAATGACCTGGGATTTGGCGTACTGAAAGTTTGGTTCAGAAAAAACGGAGAAGGATATACGTACCATTCAAATTGGAATCTTGCCCCCAATATTCAACTTGCAGAGCTGGCTCAGCACCCCTATTGGAAAACAACGTTTACTTATCCATTTTCTACATTTGTCTTAAGCCTCGACGGAGCAGGTATTACAACCACAGACAGTTCCGCCAAGGCGGAGGAGGAAGAAATCTTCCGGCTCGTTACCTACTTATTGACCACCTATAAAAACAGAAAACTAACCTTTATTCTTCAAAACTGGGAAGGTGATTGGATACTTAGGGGGGGCAACGGAGACTCAGCTAACTGGTCCAGAACGCCTGGAATTCGGATTCCATCAGCAGAAGGAAATATGTATTCCGTAGCTGTTCCGAAAGATTCACTGGCACGTATAAACGCACTGACAAAATGGTTTAGTGCAAGGCAAAGAGGCGTAGAACGGGCCCGAAAAGCTGTACCTCATTCCAGGACCACCGTGTACCATGCAATAGAAGCGAACCGGGTTATTGATTGTATGAATGGTTTGCCAGGAATTGCCAACCAAAT